>USLW01000167.1 GCA_900555605.1 uncultured Clostridium sp.
CTGTAGCTTGTACATCTTGATACATTCTGTCTTTGAAGTTTGCTACTATTTCGTTATATACTTCTGGATCTGTAGCAAATGATTTGTATTCAAATTTTGGTTTTCCGACCTGTGCCGCAATACCCTCGATAAATTCACAGATCTTTTTAATCGTGCCGTGCCCCTTGATAATGGCCTTGAGCATTTCCTCATCCGGAACCTCCTTGGCCCCTGCCTCTACCATGGTGATCTTATCCTTTGTGCCTGCCAAGGTGACGTACATCTCGCTCTTCTCACGCTGGGCAGTATTGGGGTTGATCACGACTTCTCCGTCCACAAGGCCTAAAACAACACCGCCGATCGGTCCGTTAAAAGGAATGTCGGAAATGCATAATGCCGCAGAGGTTCCGATCATGGCGGCAATCTCCGGTGAATTATCCTGATCTACCGACAAAACAGTATTGATCACCACGACATCGTTGCGCAGATCCTTCGGAAACAGCGGTCGAATGGGACGATCAATCACACGGGAAGTCAGCACGGCCTTTTCAGAGGGCTTTCCCTCTCTGCGGATAAATCCGCCGGGAATTTTTCCGACAGAATAAAGCTTTTCCTCATAATCCACACTGAGCGGGAAAAAGTCAATTCCATCCCGGGGCTCCTTAGAGGCGGTGGCGGTTGAAAGCACCACGGTATCGCCGTATTTCACCAATACGGCACCGTTTGCAAGCTGCGCCATTTTTCCAGTTTCAATGGTCAGCGTCCTCCCCGCTAATTGCATTGTAAATGATTGAAACATAATTTCTTCCTTTCCGGAGACGCAAACGGTAGCTTGTAGATTCTGGGTCTGAATCCTTCCGTGCTTCAGGCGCACAATCTACTATCTACTGTCGGCTTCTCCTTTACAAATTGATATTTTATATTAAGAGCGGAGCCCTTGTATCAGAGTTCCGCTCTCCATCACAGATTATTTCCTCAGTCCAAGCTTTTCAACCAAAGAACGGTACCGCTGCATGTCGATTCTCATCAGATAGTTCAGCAGTCCTCTTCTCTGACCGACCATCATCAGCAGCCCTCTCCGGGAATGGTGGTCTTTTTTGTGTACCTTCAGGTGTTCGTTCAGATGATTGATCCGTTCCGTCAGCAGCGCGCACTGCACCTCCGGCGAACCCGTGTCTCCCTCATGCACGGCAAACTGTGTAATGATTTCTTGTTTTCTTTCTTTTGTCATAATGCATTCTCCTTTTTCATAATTCCGCCGTAATCTGAGAATCGGGTCGGAGTGTCCGCCATCTGAGAATACGGTAGCTAACAGATTATAGCACAAGCTGCCGAATGTGTAAAGTATTTTGCACAACAGTCAACGGAACCTGCAGATAAAAAAGAAGCGTGCAGTCCGAATCAATCCGGCCCGCACGCTTCCGGTAGACTTATATTATTGAACACAGAATTTCTGCCTCACCGCGTTCACCTTGTTCTGCTCCGCCTGTTCGGTAGGATACCAGCCCTTTGCCGCCATTTTATCGTAAAGTGTATCCTGCATGCATAACGCATCGTTCAAAGACATTTTAAATGCCTGGTGTACGTTGTCCGTTGGGGACTCGATGGTTCCATGCATGAACAGGTCGCATACACCCTTTTCAAGCAAGAGGATATCCTCCATCAAATTTTGATCATTCATTTCTTTTACCTCCCGACAAATTAAAGTAAACCGTAAAAGCGCTGAAAAATCTGCTGATGCTTTTGTACCATCTGTTCAACGCATGTTTTCAGTTCCGGATCCCGGAGCTGACTTGCGGTTTCCGACAGCTTGGTCTGAAAATACTTCGCATGACCAAGTGCGTCTTCGATATACAATAATTCTTTACCTGTCATCTTTTCAATGCCTCCTGAATTTTATTTGCTTATAGCTTGCCTTTCTCCGCAAAATATTATGCATACAAATTCTGATCCGGAGCACGGGAAGCCGAAAAGAACGGTTTGCTTTCCTGCCCGCCCTTTCAAGCATGATATCGGATTTGCCGGAGATAATACTTTTATGACGGCCGAAACGCCGAGTCTGTTTTTCGGAGTATTTTATTCGGATGAAAAAGAAAAAAAATTTTCTGTTATTCTGCATAGTGCTCTGTGCTGCCGTTTTCGCGGTCCTGTTCCTCTTGTACGGCAAACCGCTGTACGCCTTTGTGTCGGATACCAAACAATTCAAGGCTTGGATCAGATCTCTCGGCGGCTGGGGAGAAATCACATTTGTAGCGCTTCGTGCGTTGCAGACTGTAATCAAATTGATTCCGGGCGAGCCGCTGGAAATCGCCGCAGGTTATGCCTTCGGAATATGGAAGGGGCTTTTGCTGTGCATGATCGGAACACTGATCGGTTCCTTTCTGATTCTGCTGATTGCCAAAACATGGGGTACAAAGCTGGCGGAGCTGTTTATATCTCCCAAAAAGCGCTCCTCTCTTGCATTTCTGCAGGACACAAAAAGACTAAGTACAACACTGTTTATCATTTACCTGGTACCCAGTACGCCGAAAGACCTGATTACCTATTTTATTATTTTTACCCCCATGAAGATCTCCGTCTTTTTGCTGATCACAACCCCCGCACGCATCCCCTCCATCGTCACCTCTACCTGGTGCGGCGCCGCCTTAGGAGAAAAAAAGCTGATTTGGGCCATTACGATCTATCTGCTTACATTTCTTCTCGGGATGGCCGTTCTTTTTCTTTTCAGAAAAAGACAAAAAGAAAAATAAATCAAAAGGACGTGCAAAACCATTGTCTGAACAAAACATATTGGTAACCATAAACGCAAACTATTTAAATCCGCTGTGCGCCATGCTGCGCTCGCTCCAGGCCGCCAGTCCTCATACAGTCTGGACCGTATATCTCGCGCATTCCTCGCTGGCCAAAGAACACATTACGCACCTGCTGGCCAATCTTGATCCCGCGCGCTGCCGGCTTGCACCGATTCGGCTTTCTCCTGCACTTTTTGCGGATGCCCCCGCAAAAAGCAGAATTCCGAAGGAGGCGTACTACCGGACGATTGCCTTCAGCTATCTGCCCGCCCATGTATCCAGAATCTTGTATCTGGATCCGGATATCATCATTTTAAATACCCTCGATGACCTATACCAAATGCCGTTGGGAGACAAGCTGATCGCCGGCGCGCCCCATCTCGGCCCGACGCTGCAGCTGGTTCTGAAATCCTGGCTGGGCATGCCTGCACACAGCACATACATTAATTCCGGCGTATTGCTGATGAATATAGCAGGACTGCGGGCAGCATATTCAGCGGAAGATATTTTAAACCATATTCGTAAAATGAAAACCCGGCTGCTGTTGGAGGATCAGGACGTCATCAATTCGCTGTTCGGCGGCCGGATACTTTCTATCGACCCCTATCTGTATAATTTAGATGAAAAATGCTACCGCAGAAAGAGCAGGCCGCTGCAGAAAAATCCCATAGACCTGCTCTATGTGCGCCGGCATGTAAAAATCGTACATTATAACAGCAAGCATAAGCCCTGGAATCAAAATTATCCCGGAAAATTAGGCTGCTTTTACGAAGAATACGCCGCCGACCCATTTGATTTCTCTTAAAATGCCGTCAGTGTTCAAAATTCCTTTTTCCGATAAATGCGGATGGACAGCAGCATAGACAGAAAATACAGCAGAAAGGCTGCCGCAGGAAACCATACGGATATAGATTTTGAGAAAAGCGCTTCGAAATCAAACCAGGCAAACTTTTCCGCCAAAAATACCAGGATAAAGGGAATCAAAAAGGTCAGAAGCATGGCGATCCGTCCTTTTTCAACGCCGAATCGGAAGGAAATCGGAAAATTTACAGAGGTAAAAAGCAGACAGCCGCACAGCAGCGCGCCAGTTTCTGAAAGAACACTTCCGAGGGATGCGCCCATAATGATCCGTGAAATTGTAATAATACAAAAGGAAGCGGCAAACAGCAGCAGTACCAGAAGATATCTGCTGACTGCCACGGTAGCCCTGAAGACCGGCATGGTCAGCACATATTTATCCCATTTGGCCCGCTCATCATAAGCCATGGTACTGATCGGAAGCGTTGCGCAGAAAACCGCGCACATCGCCGCCCCCATAAGGGCAAACGAATCCGTTGCAAAACCCAGCAAAAAGTATGCGGCGAGCATCAAGAACGCAATTCTGCCCTCTTTAAAAATAATCTGAAAATCCTTCAGCAATAACCCTTTCATAGAAATCCCATCCTTTCTCAAGCTTTGGAGGCGGTTTGCTTCGGCCTTATGGAAATGCCCGTTTATAGATCCATGTGTGAAGCGCGCCGCTCGGTCTCAGAAGCGTCCCGCTTATCCTATCGCCCGGAATGCTTTACCAAAAACAGCATAATATCTTCAAGCCCTGCAGGATCAATGGCATAGCCACTCCGTAGCCGATCTCTTCTTACCAGCGCCTCAACGCCGAATTGATTTTCCCGCCGGCCCTCAATAACTGCCGGATCGATTTTGGAAAGTGTGTCTTTCCCGCATTTCAGGATGCCGTAACGCGCCTTCAGCAAATCCTTTTCTTCACTGAAAAGAATGCGTCCTCGGTGAATAAATGTAATATAATCGCTGATTTTCTCCAGGTCGCTCATAATATGAGAGGAAATCAGAACGGAATGACGTTCATCCTGGATAAACTCCAGAAATGTATCCAATAGCTCCTCCCGCACCACCGGATCCAGTCCGCTGGTGGCCTCGTCCAAAATCAACAGCTGGCTTTCATGGGACAGCGCTGCCGCAATGGAAAGCTTCATCTTCATGCCTCGGGAATATTCCTTTACTTTCTTTTCTACAGGCAAGCGATAACGGGACAGATAAGAGAAAAACCGCCCCTCGTCATACGTGCGGTATATATTTTTTAGAATCCGGCTGATCTCCTTGGCCGTCAGACATTCGGGGAAGCAGGCCTCATCCATGACGACGCCGATATGCTCCTTTATGGTTTTCAGTCCGCTTCGATTATCATGCCCTAAAATTGTAATGGATCCGCCGTCCCGCCGGATCAGATCCAGAATCAATTTCATGGTTGTGCTTTTTCCGGCGCCGTTTTCGCCCAGCAGCGTCAGCACCTCGCCCCGGTTCACGGTCAGGCTGATATCCTTGTTGGCATAGAAGCTGCCAAACCGCTTGCTGATATGTTCCATTCTCAGCAGCTCGCTCAAATGCTCTCACTCCCCTGCTTTCTTAATAATGAACAGTACGTCTGATAATATCGGCAAAAGTATACCATACATTTATCCCTTTGAAAAGAAAAATTTTCTCTGTTTTTTACATTTTCTCCCATAAAAATTTTTGTCACTTTCGTGCCCAACATTTTCTTATGTCGTAAGCGCACAATAATCACCCGGGCCGAACAAAGTTACGGCAGAGTCCCGTTCGCAGGACTCTGCCGTTTGTTCATTTC
>USLW01000168.1 GCA_900555605.1 uncultured Clostridium sp.
ATCTGTCCGGTGCCCGGCTATGACCGTCACTTTGCAATCTGTGAACAGTTCGGAATTGAGATGATACCGGTTGAGATCAAAGAAGACGGGCCGGATATGGAGGCTGTTGAAGCGCTTGCGGCAAACCATCCTGCCGTTAAGGGGATGTGGTCGATTCCGAAATACAGCAATCCTTCAGGCGTCATTTATTCTGATGAAGTAATCCGCAGATTGGCCTCTATGCGCTGTGCGGCAGAGGACTTTCGCATTATTTGGGATGATGCGTATACCGTCCATTATTTAGGAGATCGGCCCCATCGTCAGCTGAGTCTGGTAAGAGCCTGTGCCGAAGCCGGAAATCCGGATAGGGCGATCATGGTCACCTCTACCTCTAAAATTACGTTTCCCGGTGCAGGTGTGGCCGCAATTGCATCCAGCCTTGCCAATGTGCAGTATTTAACGAAATTAATTGGTATACAAACTATAGGACCGGATAAACTAAATCAGCTGCGTCACGTACACTTTCTGAAAGACTATGATACGATCGTGGCGCACATGGAGAAACATGCGGAGATCCTTCGGCCGAAATTTCAAAGCGTTCTGAGTACCATGGAGGCGGAACTGGACGGACTGGATATTTTGGAATGGAGCCGGCCGGAAGGCGGATATTTTATCAGTGTCAATACGCTTGACGGGATTGCCGATCAGGTTGTCGCTATGGCAAAAGAATGCGGCGTACTGTTTACCCCCGCAGGCGCTACATTTCCTTACCGAAAGGATCCGAGAAACAGAAATATTCGAATCGCGCCTACTTTTCCGCCGCTGTCACAGCTGCAGGAGGCGATTACCGTCTTTTGTGTCTGCGTTAAAATTTGTTCTTTGGAAAAACTGTTAGGAGATTGATAAATATGCAGGATCATGTGGAATCGTTGCTGTATAAACCGCTTAATATCTGGAATCAGATGAACCAAGAAACGAAAAATGAAGCATACCGTTTTTGTGAGGATTATATTTCCTTTCTGAATGCCGCTAAGACAGAGCGAGAAGCTGTCGACGTCATGGTGGCAGCGTTAAAACGGGAAGGGTTTCAGAGTTTTGAAAAAATCATTTCCGGGGAAATAAAGCCTGTACCGGGATTAAAAATTTATTCTGTAAACAGAAAGAAAGCTTTGACCGCTGCAGTGCTTGGCAAACAGCATCCGGTATGCGGATTTCGGATGCTTGGAGCACATTTGGATTCTCCGCGGCTGGACTTTAAACCCAATCCGCTTTATGAGGAGAATGGGCTGGCTCTCGCAAAAACGCATTATTACGGCGGCATAAAGAAGTATCAATGGGTAGCGATCCCCTTATCCATACATGGCGTCGTGATCAAAAAAGACGGTACCTCTGTTACCATTTCAATTGGTGAAAAGGAGAGCGATCCTGTTTTTACCATCACGGATCTTCTGCCGCATTTGGCCGGAGATCAAATGCGTAAAGAGGCGAATGCTTTTATTCCTGCCGAGAATCTAAACATTGTGATGGGGTCGATCCCGTATGCCGGAGATGAAGAGGGTCTTTCCGGTTCTTTAAAGTTAACTGTACTGGAAATGCTTTATACACAGTACGGAATCTGTGAGCGTGATTTTGTTTCTGCGGAAATTGAAGTTGTTCCTGCATTCCCGGCAAGAGATATCGGGATTGATCGCAGCATGATAGGCGGATACGGGCAGGATGACCGCGTTTGCGCATATACGGCAATGCGTGCGCTGACGGACATGCGTGAAATACCGGAGTACACCGCTGTCTGCTATTTTTCCGATAAAGAAGAGATCGGAAGTGTCGGCATTACCGGTGCGAGATCCCGCTCTTTTGAAAATTTTATCATAGAGCTGTGCTATGCATATGATCCGGAAACACCGGAGCTGACCGCGCGGCGCTGTTTATCGGCAAGCCGGTTTTTGTCCGCGGATGTAACGGCGGCGTATGATCCCACCTTCGGCGATGTCTCCGAAAAAAATAATGCGGCTTATTTCGGCCGCGGAATTGCGCTGGAAAAATATACGGGATCCCGGGGAAAATCCGGTGCCAGCGATGCGGATGCGGAATTGGTATATGAAATTACTTCGCTGTTCGATCAGCATCAGATTCCTTGGCAGATGTCCGAGCTGGGAAAGACAGATCAGGGGGGCGGCGGAACGATTGCCCAGTATATGGCGGATCTGAATATTGCGGTATTGGACTGCGGGGTTCCCGTACTGTCCATGCATGCACCCTTTGAGCTTACGTCAAAGGCTGATGTATACTGGACATATCAGGCCTATCTGCGTTTCATAAAGGGCTGATCCGGCGGGCGTTTGACGGAAGAATCCGAATCCTGTATACTGTTACGCGGAAATCATTTCGATTAGAAAGGGTGATCGTGCAAATGGACAATCTGAGACGATTTGTTGTTGTCTTTACCCTCTTTTTCTTTTTAGCCGCATCCGTATGCGGTTACATACTTGCATTATCCTATGACGGTACTACTGACGGCAAAAAGGAAGTATTGACTGTCGGTGCGGATAAGTATGATCCATACGGCGGCGGTTCTGCTAAAAATATTTTCTGCAACAATATTCTGTTTATTGTGGGAGAGCGGAATCGCCCGGAAACAGAACTGCTCCTTGTTATGAATTATGATTCATCTGCGGCGGCTATGACGTTTTTATATATTCCGAAGGATATCGCGTATAATACGGATCAATCGGTAACGACAATGGGACGTACCTTTGCCGAAGCGAGCCGCCGTTCGCAAGAGACTGCCGGCGCTGCGACCGCACTGCTGATTTCTTCCTATCTGAATATCGGGATTCCGTATTATATCAATTTGGATGATACTGCATTTAAGCAATTCATCAATTATTTCGGAGCGGTTCAGTTTGATATTCCTGCTGATCTTGCGTATCGGGATTCGTATTACAGAATATCCCTGCCAAAGGGAACGCAGAATTTAGACGGAACCGGTGCCCTGCAGCTGATCCAATTCTATAAAACCGCAGACGGAATATACAGCAGCGAGATGCTGAAATATTACGACGGAACCGATCAAAAACGGATTGCTGCGGCACAGAATTATTTAGAGGCGTTTCTGAATCAAAAGCTTACAAAAGAGAACTCCAACCGTTATTATGCCGAGAATTTTAAAAGTCTGATCCAGGGATTTCTGGACAATGCCCGATGTGATCACAATCTCCCTGATGAAATGCTGGATATCATTGCGGAAAGCATTGCAGAACTAAGCGGAAATCAGATTCAGTATTATATGTTTACCGAAGAAAAGACACAAAGTGACGACGATTACATTGTAACGGACCTGCTGCTTGATTCTGCGGTTGCGAATACACAGTTTCATAAGATCGCGGACCGCTTCCAGTCTGTCACGGATTGATTATGGATCAAACGCCGGCGGAAAGAAAATTGCTTGTGAAACGTGTTATGAATCCTCCTGCCCGAAATCGGCAAGGGGATTTTTATTTACGGCATCCTTCAGCATCGCGTTGTTAATGTGGGTATAGATTTCAGTCGTTGCCACACTTTCGTGACCGAGAATTTCCTGCAGGGTACGGATATCCACTTCGCCGTAGGTATACATCAGCGTAGCTGCGGTATGACGCAGCTTGTGCGTAGAATACTTCGTCGGATCCAAATTGGACATGCGGATATATTTTTTTACGGTATATTGTACTGTTTTTGGACTGATTCTTTTCTTTCTCTTGCTGAGAAAAAGCGGCGCTGCGCCATCTTCTTCCGAAAGCTTCGGCCGAACGTGCAGATATGCGGAAATTGCGTTTAAACAAGCCTTGTTGAGATAGATCGTCCGTTCCTTTGCACCTTTACCGGTTACTACAAGCGTGTCGCCGCGAATATCGGACAAATTGATGCCTACCAGCTCGGAAAGCCGCATTCCGCAATTCAGAAACAGTGTAATCATACAATAATCCCGCTCCTTAAAATCTCCTTCGATGGAATTAAGCAGCGCTTTGCTTTCCTCAAGCTGCAGATATTTCGGCAGCCTTTTCGTCTTTTTCGGCGATTCCAGTTCAAAAGCGGGATTTTGCGCAATCAGATTTGCCTTGTTGCTTGCATATTTAAAAAAAGAACGAAGGCATGCAACCTTTCTGGCCCTGGTGGCCGGCTGATCATTGCGTTCTCGGTTGATGTAATTTAAAAAGGCGTACAAATCGGTAAGCGTGATAGCGGCAAGATCCGAAACACAAAAATCCGATACCGGAATTTCCATAAACGGAATCTCCGGGGAAACCATTTTGCGCCGCAGCTTCATAAAACGAAAGAACATCAGTAAATCATAGTAATACTCGTGGATAGTGTTTTTGGATTTACTTAAAATAGAATCCATATAAATCAAAAAATCCTCGGCATAATACGGGAGAACGCCGCTTTCGAAGGCTTCGTACATATGAATCTCCTCCTTTATCACAGCTGTACCGGAATGCGGATACAGAGTACTGTCTGTCTGCTCCGCGTCCGACGGCAGGTTTCAGTATACCATTTGATAATGCGGTTGTAAATTCGGACGAGGTATTATATAATCTTTTACCAGCAGCAGAAATCTTGTCAGATTTCTGCTGCAGTGAAATTATACTTTTGGAGGTACGCAGCGATGTATACAACAGACCAGGTCAGAAAGACAGATCCGGAAGTCGCAAATGCAATTGATTTGGAGCTTGGCAGACAAAGAAACAAAATAGAATTAATTGCGTCCGAGAATTTTGTAAGCGAAGCGGTTATGGAAGCAATGGGAAGTCCGCTTACCAATAAATATGCGGAAGGGTATCCGGAAAAGAGATATTATGGCGGCTGCGAGTATGTAGACATCGTTGAGCAGTTGGCGATCGACCGGGCGAAGGAACTGTTCGGTGCGGAGCATGCGAACGTACAGCCCCATTCCGGTGCGCAGGCCAATATGGCTGTCTTTTTTGCAGCACTGAAGCCGGGAGATAGGGTTTTAGGCATGAGTTTAGCGCACGGGGGGCATTTGACGCACGGAAGCCCTGTGAACATGTCAGGAAAATGGTTTGAAATCATCCCGTACTGTGTCAGCGACAAGGACATGCGGATTGATTATGACGCGCTGGCGGCATTGGCTTTGGAAACCAAACCGAAAATGAATGTGGGGGGGGCCAGCGCCTATCCGCGGATCATTGATTTTAAACGGTTCCGTGAAATTGCCGATTCCGTCGGCGCATATCTAATGGTTGATATGGCGCATATTGCCGGCCTTGTGGCGGCTGGACTCCATCCGAGTCCGATTGAATATGCGCATTTTACCACTACTACCACACATAAAACCCTGCGCGGACCGAGAGGCGGTATGATTTTGTGCAAAGCGGAATTTGCAAAAGCAGTTGATAAGGCTGTGTTCCCCGGAATTCAGGGC
>USLW01000169.1 GCA_900555605.1 uncultured Clostridium sp.
CGCAGGTACAAAAACATTTTTACCATCGGAAATTGCATCCGCCTCGCACTCCAATGCGTTATCCAGAAACTTATCGATCAGGATCGGGCGATCAGGGGTAACGTCAACCGCTGCTTCCATATAAGCACGCAGCGTGACATCATCGTGTACCACCTCCATCCCGCGTCCGCCCAGTACATAAGAGGGACGAACCATAACCGGATAGCCGATTTCCTTTACAATTCGAAAGGCATCTTCCACGGTGACTGCCATCCCCGAGGGGGGCATGGGGATCGATAGTTTCTCCATCATTTTATTAAACAGATCCCGGTCCTCCGCCATATCGATTACTGCAGGCGGCGTGCCTAAAATACGGGCGCCCCGGGACTCCAGATCAGAAGCGATATTCAGCGGGGTCTGGCCGCCGAACTGTACGATGACGCCGATGGGCTGTTCTTCCTTATAAATGCTCATGACATCTTCAGCTGTCAGCGGTTCAAAATATAGTTTATCGGAGGTATCATAATCCGTGGATACGGTTTCCGGATTGCAGTTGACCATAATCGTCCGGAACCCCATCTTCCGCAGCGCCTTTGCGGCATGGACACAGCAGTAATCGAATTCAATGCCCTGTCCGATTCTGTTGGGGCCGCCGCCCAACACCATGACCTTCCGTCCGTTCTCCGCGGAAGTCTCGTGCTTCTTTTCCGCAGTGCCGGGGATGTGATTATATGTGGAATAATAATAATATTTTTCCGTATCGACCCCGCTGACGGGCACGCCCTCCCAGTGTTCCGTGATACCCAGGGCCTCCCGTTTATGATAGATCTCAATCTCCGGGATCCGTAAAATCTTTGCCAGATATTTATCGGCAAAGCCGTCCTGTTTCGCTTGGATCAAAAGCGCATCCGGCGGAAGCTGTCCCGCATACTGCAGCAGCTGATTCTCTAAATCCACGAGCTCTTTCATTTGTTCCAGGAACCAGGCTTTGATGTGCGTCAGATTATGCAGTTCTTCTACCGTAGCGCCCTTCCGGAACGCTTCGTAAAGCAGATACTGCCGTTCGCTGGTGGCATCCACCAGACGCTTCATCAGATGTTCCTTTGTCAGCTTATTGAAATCTTTTGCAAAGCCGAGGCCGCTTCTGCCGTTCTCCAGGGAACGAATTGCCTTCTGCAGAGCCTCTTTGTAATTTTTACCGATGGACATCACCTCGCCCACAGCCCGCATCTGGGTTCCGAGCTTATCTATGGAACCCCGGAATTTTTCAAATGCCCAACGGGCAAATTTGATTACCACATAATCGCCGGACGGCGTATAGCGGTCCAAAGTGCCGTCACGCCAGTAGGGAATTTCGTCAAGTGTCAGGCCGGCTGCCAGCAGACTCGAAACATATGCGATCGGAAATCCGGTGGCCTTAGATGCCAGCGCAGAGGAACGGGAGGTTCTCGGATTGATTTCAATGATCACAACCCGATCAGATGCCGGATCATGGGCAAATTGTACATTTGTGCCGCCGATTACGCCGATGGCTTCCACAATATTATACGCATGCCTCTGCAGCCTGTCCTGCAGCTCCTTAGAAATGGTAAGCATGGGCGCGGCACAGAACGAATCGCCGGTATGGACGCCCATGGGATCGATATTTTCAATAAAGCATACCGTAATCTTGTTTCCCTTGCTGTCGCGCACAACCTCAAGCTCCAGCTCCTCCCAGCCAATCACGGATTCCTCCACCAGAATCTGTCCAACCAAAGATGCCGCAATGCCTCTTGCCGCCACTGTCCGCAGCTCTTCCACATTATAAACGATGCCGCCGCCGGTGCCGCCCATTGTGTATGCCGGCCGCAGAACCACCGGATATCCCAATTCCGCAGCCAGCCGTTCGGCCTCCTCGACGCTGTATGCCGGAGCGCTTTTCGGCATTTCAATTCCGATCTTGGTCATGGTCTCTTTAAAAGCGATCCGATCTTCTCCGCGTTCAATGGCATCGAGCTGTACGCCGATTACCTGTACGCCATATTGATCCAAAACACCGGCCTTTGATAATTCCAGGCTTAAATTAAGTCCCGATTGTCCTCCCAGGTTGGGGAGCAACGCATCGGGACGTTCCTTTGCTATAATTGCTTCGAGTCTTTCTACATTGAGCGGTTCAATATATGTAAAATCCGCTGTTTCCGGGTCTGTCATAATCGTGGCCGGATTGGAATTGACCAAAACGATTTTGTATCCCAGCGCCCGCAGTGCCTTGCACGCCTGTGTTCCCGAATAATCAAACTCACAGGCCTGTCCGATGATAATCGGTCCGGAGCCTATGATCATAATTTTGTCGATGTCTTCTCTTTTCGGCATACGGTTTCCTCCCTTATGTATTTCCGACGAATTATATCACAACAGAAACTTTCCCGCAAGTGAAATTACGCGCCTCGCGGCAGGGAGAAAAGCCGTGCCGTTACCGCCTGTCCGGGCAATTTGACAGCTGAGAAATATCAGATTATCATATCCGTAAGGAGGCAACCGGCTCATTTTTCGGCCGCAGAAGCATCCGAGTCTGTAAAATAATCCATCAGGTGATGAGAAATGAGTGAAATCGTAACCGAGATCCAGGTTGACGGCTGTCCGGAGGCAGCAGAGGAATTCCGCGCGCTCCTCGTAGAGAAGCTATCGGATCCGGCGCAGACTGCCGCTTTATTCATCCTGTCTCTTGATACGTTTCTTTCTCAGCCCCAGCGCGGCCTGGAAATGATCGCGCTGCTAAGAGGGCAGACGGAGCTGGATGAGACGGAACGGAAATATCAGTTAACACCGCTGGCAGAGCAGGCGTATCTGCCCCGGGCTTACTATAAAGGCGCGCTTGCGGAAAACGGCTACACCCCTGCGCTTCCCCGGACCGTTGTTATTAAGTACGATAAAAAAAGGGGAAAAGATAAAAATAAGAAAACCGTATATATTGGCTGCGGCGGAACAGGCACTTATCGGCCCATTACATTAAAGCGGCTGAAAAAGAGAGCTGCCCGTAAATTTCTGCAAAGCAGGCGGGTCCAAGAGGAAGCTTGGTTTGTAACGGAATATCCGTCCATTCTGCTGCCGGTAAAAAAACCGGAGAACAGTTAATCATTCTGCTGAATGAAGCGGTATTCCGCCAGCAGCAGATCCACCACCCGGCCATAGCTTTTGACACCATCCTCTACACGATTGGCCTGCAGATAGGTATCGTTGACTTCCTGGGAAAGGTTGGCCACTATATCATTGGGCGTTTCAAATCGGCTCCAGAATTGATTGGCATACCGCATATCCGCAAAAATGCCTTCCTCCGTAGCCGCAGCAACCTCCTCCCACGCCGCCGGGTCATCTGCGTACAGCGCATTCATTGCATAAACAAAGGCCGTATAATATCCGGAATACACAAAGACCGGGTCCGGATTGCTGATGGCTGCCAAATAAGCGATGTAATTTGCCTCGTCCTCCCGGGCAAAGCCGCGCTGGTGCGCCATTTCGTGACAAATCGTATGAGGCAGGCTCATAATCGGCGTTTTGGCATTCACCACCGGCTCCGGCAGCAGGTAGGGGTAGATTCCCGTAATCTGCGTATAGCACATTACCACGGAAAAAAGTGCCGGCTTTGCATCCGGATAAAATCCATTTAAATACGGAAAGCGTTCCGAAAGTACGGCATATCCGTCCTTTGCTGCCTGCAGCAGGTCTGACACGGTATCATCCGGGGCGACCACCCCGGATGCATCCTCCGGCAATTCCGCCCGCGCTTCGGATGCCCGTGCACTTAAATACAGACACAGCGCCTTTAATTCGTCCGTATCTGTCTCAACAATTTCATACCCCGCCTTATCGGCAAAGGTCACGCTGTTATAGTTCAGGCCTCCGAATAAAATAAAGCAGGCGATTGCCGCAAACGCAGCGGTTCCCATGGTAACCGCGTAACAGAGCGCCGGCAGATAGGGCTGCTTCTGCCGGCGGATCAGCGCGCGGATCGTTAAAACAAGCATACGGATCGTATAAAAAAGAAAAAAGCAGATTCCGAGATACAGAAGCACCTCACCTATGGAAAACGGCAGTATGTATGCCGCCAGCTTCAGCGGAAAGTTTATGATTCTGAAAATGATCTGGGTATAGCAGCGGTCAACCCACTCCGGGCAATGCGCCGTAAGCCGATAGCACAAGGCAGCAAGCACTGCAGCGGCCGCTGCAATCAGCAGCCATATGTACCGCCGCCCCATTGCGCACCTTTGGACATCATTCCGCTTATCATCCACAGTCGATCCCTCCATATCGGTACGATTGGATGCCGGTCTTTCTCTGTATGAAAATTATGCCTCTCCGGCCGGCGTCGGCACAGGAGGCTCCGTTGTCGGCGCCTCCGTTGGTTCCGTTTCCGGGGACGGTGAAGGAGACGCGGTCGGGGCCGGTTCTGTTTCAATCGGTTTCTCCGTTATAATAACCTCATACAGGCATTGATTCATAATCGTATATTTTCTTACGGGACTGTTCACTGTATCCAGTTTGATAAAATCCAAAACAACATAGAAAATTCCTGTCTTTCCTTTATCCACGTCAAGGGTCGGTTCTAATGCCTTAATATTCAGATTCTTCAGATCGGAAGCCTTTCCTTTAATCATCGCCCCGCCGGTACCGTCATCGACAAGTCTGATCTCATAATTATATTTCGAAGCATCTTTCCCCGCCATACTGATAACCGACGGATCAATCAGAAATGTTTTTACTTCATATTTCAGGATTTCCGCAGACATCGTAACCATACTGTTTCCGTATACGGTGACGCCGTCCGGCAGATAATCTGAAACATTGACTTTATTTTCAGCATGCTCTGTCACGCCGCTGACATTCAGAATTCCCAAATTAATTGACTCTATGCCCCGCAGGTCTGATGCGCTGCCCTGCAACAGAACGGAATCCGCGGAAAGTCCGGAAGATTCGAGGTAATAGTCCTCGTGCGGCGTGCCCTGCACTTGAAAGTTCAGCTTGACACGCTTGGCCACCTCAATCGTAACAGTAATTTTTTCAGTTGGGAACTGACTGGTTGCATCCTCACCGTTTGTTTTGATATATTTGCCGATAAAAGCGCCGTTTTTATAATCATCAACAGTTCCGGCATCAATATAATCGGATAAATTTACGCGGATAAACTCCAGCTCATTGACAAGCGACGTTACGCCGCTGACCTGTACGCTCTCGGGCTCAGCCTTCACATTGATATATTCATAACCTGATTTTAAAAGGCTGTTGTCATAATCCACGACAACCTTCAAAAATTTTTCTACTTCCTTATCAAACTCAAATTCAATTTCCTTCGGATAGTAATCGTCAATTTTGATTCCCAGCCGCGAGCATTCCGGCTCGTTCACCTTCAGACGTGTCT
>USLW01000170.1 GCA_900555605.1 uncultured Clostridium sp.
GGCAGTAGGTTTGCCGCCGGCGGAGTCGTTGTCATAAGTGGTGCGCAAGGAGATCACCGCTGCCAGGTAGCGGTACTTATCGTAGGTGCTAAAGGTCTTTGGAATCGCGCTGACGATCAAATTGCATTCTTCTTCAAAGATCTGTATTTCCTCTTTTATCTGCTTGGTATTCGCTTCGGCGCCTGTTGCGTCGTAGGGCAAAAAGGAGCAGGCCCGCAGAGCCGTGGTGCGGTCGCCCTCTACGACTTCTTCTATATCAAAATAATTCTCATATTCCGGGTGATCCCGGAGCGTCAGTCCTCCCGCCGCACCACTGGGGTATCCTTTTTCATCATAGATCCAGACACGCATTTTTCTGTAAATCGCCTGCTTGACGCTGTATTCAAACAGCTCCCAGTTTTCCTCATTCTGCAGATATTCCTGAAAATCCACATTGGTCACAATCCCGCCGTAGCCCTTTTTCTGCAGGTCGTCCAGCCTGGCGTCAATGACCCTTTTTTTATCCGCAAATGTAAAAGCAGCGGCATCCTGAAATAAAAAGTCGTGCAGAATCCGCAGGGGACGGTAACGATTGCCCGGCATTTTCAAGGTTTCCTGTTTCACGCGCATTTCACTCCTATCTTACGTCAAAGATCACGACCTGATCCTGCTCATAGACCACGTTGTAATGTTCACGGAAATAATCATCAATGATATTTTTATAGGAATTCCGTTCAGCTGCGGAAATCAGCACATAATCAAATCCGTATTCTTTCCGATATTGCTCAAATGCTGCGGAATCCGTATAAATCTGCTTCAGCATAGCTTCTCTGCCTGTATAATCCACATCGTGGGAATATAAAAAGGTCCCGGCGCCCACAAAGATATTCCGCCCCGTCAGCGTCGATACCATATTATTATGATTATTATGCGTAACAAATAACGCATCCGGCTCCGTATTTTCCCTGATAAATTCGCTGCATGCCACCAACTCTTTACTGTAAAGCGTATAGGAGTACGGCCGGAATCCGGAAATCATCTCTCTGGCCATGGTAAACACCGCCGCGTTTGTACAGAGAACAACCACAATCCCGGCCAGCACCGCGCGGCCTCTGATCCCCTTCAGCTTCGCATAACAATCTACCATAAAATCCGCCGTCAGAATGCAGGCAAACGCGTACCACATCAGATACAGTTTATTATTGTCATAAGAATGGGTCTGAAACACAATAAATTCTGCCACAAGGAAAATAAACAGTCCGCTGGAGAAAAAGATTTTCAGCCGTTTGGAGGCACTTAAAAAGGCCGGCACCAGCAGGATAAATACCATACCTACATTTTTTACCCAGAACCAGAGCCAGTTATCGCTTTCATTGTACGCATTAAAGGCGGCGCGGATAAAGCGCTCTCCGCCCACTGCGCTGAAAATCCACAGAAAAAACTGCGGAAGCGCCAGCAGCACCGCGGGAATCCCGAATTTCAGCCAAGAAAACAGAATTTTTTTTGAGCACCGATCGCGCCAGCAGCTGTACACCAGCCAGCAGACGGCTGCCAGACCTAACGTAAAATACGAATAGGTCTGAATCATGGGGATCAATCCGCCCATCACTCCCGCTGGCAAAAACAGATGCCCATGGCCCTCAAATACGGCCAAATATAATAAATACAGCACAAGAAACAGAATCATCCAGCCAAAGAGGGTCGCCCGCTGCGGCAGCATCATATCCACCACCGTATTGGTCCAGCGCACATTTGTCATGCGGTCCCCCTGATTGACATAGTTTGTCGGCGTCTCATAATATGCGGTAAAAATCCTGCTGAAATTTTCCGGATTGTTTTTGAGATTGTCCAGAAAATAGATTAAGCCGAAGCCGCCGTTCATAAAAAACAGAGTAAACGCCATGGCCGCCTTGGTGTGCTTTTTCAGCACCCGCTCCGCCAGAAACCAGAAACCGGAAAAAACCAGCGCAAACCCTGCCAGCATCGGTAAAATATATGCGAGCCGCAGGCCGGAACCGAATAAATACAGAGAAGAGGAAACAGAATCGCAAAGAAAATAATAATCCAGCTTTGCACCGGGGAAAATGCTGTATTCCGGCGGAAACGTCCCCTGCTCCGCAATGCTTGTCATAATTCCCATATGAAAATTCATATCCCCGTACGTACACTGACCGGTCCAGTAGGCGCCGTCATATTCGTAAATTGTATGGTTCAGCAGGCAGATCAGCGCAAACAGCATAAACGGAATCAACAGCATCAGCAGCGTTTTTTCCCCTTTGTTGAGGGGAGCACGCCAGGTCCCCATAATGCGCCGGAGCACAGCGGCGCGTTTTGTTGTATGCGCTGCAAGCGGAACGCCGTTTTGATCCGCCAATGGAAGCGAAAGCTGCTGTTCCTGCGCTGCCTGCGCCCGCTCCCGTTCTTCCTCCAGCCGGGCGTGGCGTTTCGCGGTCAGAACATAAATCAGCACGCAAAGTCCGATACTCAGAAGCAATCCCAGCAGATGAGATAAAATCGTAAACCCAAACAAAAAAGAAAACGGAATATTCGACCACATCAGTGCGACAATGCCGAACACCCCGCCCGCCCAGGCACGCGTCATGGCCCGCTTCTCCGGCAAAAGCAGATTCGCCATCACAATGCCCATGGCGAGGTAAACAACAAACAGCAAAACTCCCAGCATATGCAGATCTCCTATATGTTAGCATTTTATGGACATACACCGGTACTATATCATTTCATCAGAAGAAATTCAAATAGTTTCTATCCAAGCGGCACGGATTACAGATATTGACTTATCCGGCCTTCTGCTATATTTTATTAATAGTCGATCTATTATAGGATTTATGTGCTTTGTGCAAAAAGGGGGAATTCGTATGCAGGAAAAAACGCAAATAATATTACATGAAGAGAAGAAGAAAAAAAGGCTGGCCGTTTACCATTCATTATGCCTTATATGCTGGATTATCGGCCCTCTTTTATTCTTCTACTACATAGAAGCAATCAAGTCATATACATACGGCGATTCTCTACTATACGACTCCGATTTTGTTCTGCTTTGTCTCAGCCTTTTCCTGATTATTGCCGGCATAATATTTTTTATTCTTTATAGAAACGTAAAGAAGATCAAAACATATGAAGAGATTGAGCGGAATGAAATATGCAGGCAGCAGGAAACTGTCAGGCAGCAGCAGGAGGCTTTACTGTTTGAGCATGAACAAAATCTGATAAAAAGCTATGCAAAGAAAAAGGAGCTGGCCGGCGTCAAGGAGGACTACCGCATTTTAGATCTTTTCAGGAATCCCTTTTTTATATGGAGATGTGATGATTCTCTCTGCCTTTTTCCCGGACGTTTTGATATGAAGGATCAATTTGTAAGTTACATAAAAATAAATGATATTCTGTACTTTACCGTTGAAGGGCAAGTCTGGGTTGAAAATCAAGTATACGGTGGCGGCGGCGGTGGCTCAAATATCGGCGGCGCAATCGTAGGCGGATTGATCGCGGGTGCGCCCGGAGCAATTATCGGCAGCCGAAATAAAATAAATGATATCTATTCACAGTCAATCAAGCATGATGAAAGGAAAACCATTCTGCAGTTAAAAGAAGGCCGATTTTATTTTACCTTGGATTCATATGAAATTCTGAATTTTATTATACCTGATAAAAATTTGAACTATATAAACAGTACAGCGGCACAGTCATTAACGCCTCAAAAATAGATCTCTGCTGACCCGCAGGTTCTCTCCGGCTCTCTGCTGCCCGGACTTTTGGATCATATTTAAATGATAGTTGGAGTGATAAGCGCATGATAGAAACCGTATTGATTACAGGCGCCTCCCGCGGAATCGGCCGGGAAACGGCGCGGCTGTTTGCCCGAAAGGGGTATCGGGTGGTTATAAATTACCGGCATTCCGAGGCAGCGGCGGCAGCGTTGGAAGCAGAGCTGAATCAGATTCCGTACCCTACCGGTCAGCAAAGCAATTCAGAAGTCTGCAGGCCGCATATACAAAACGGCGGCCCGCAGGTGCATAACGGCCGCAGGCCCCGGATGGCAATGGCATATCAAGCGGATGTGGGCAGCCCGCAGGAAGTGGCAGCCATGTTTTCCGCCGTCCAAAAAGCCTTCGGAGGCGTGGATATTTTGGTGAATAATGCCGGAATCGCCCAGCAGAAGCTGTTTCAGGATATCACGGAGGCAGATTGGGATGAAATGTTCCGAATCCATGTGAAAGGGATGTTTCATTGCTGCCAGGCTGCCGTCCCGCAGATGATCCGCAGGAAAAAGGGTGCGATTATCAATCTTTCTTCCATCTGGGGCATTTGCGGCGCCAGCTGCGAGGTACATTATGCCGCGGCAAAGGGCGCGGTGATTGCCTATACAAAAGCGTTGGCCAAAGAATTGGGTCCTTCCGGGATCACGGTAAACTGCGTCGCCCCCGGGATAATCGACACGGAGATGAACCGCGCCCTCAGTCCGGAAATTTTACACGAATTAGCCGCGGAAACACCGGCCGGCCGGCTCGGTACCCCGGAAGAAATTGCGCAGGTGATTTATTTTTTGGCTTCACGGGAAGCCTCCTTTTTGACAGGGCAGGTAATCAGCCCCAACGGCGGATTTCTCTGCTGATCCGTAGATCCCGGAACCCGTTATTTTCCGTTTTACAGCGGCAAAGCAGCGGATGCAGCCCGGCAAGGCGAAGCAGACAGCCGACTGCGGAGGGCAGACAGCGGGAAAATACATTGAAGGAGTATGATTTTATATGGCGCAGAAAGAAAGTGCTTCCATCAAATCAAATACCGGAATTTTTGATATCGGGAACCTTACGGCGCAGCAGCGCGCCTTTTTTGAAACAGGCAAAACATTGCCGGCGGCATTTCGAATCGAGGCCCTTTCAAAGCTGCGCGCCAGCGTGATTCGTCATGAAAAGGAGCTCTGCACCGCGCTTCAGCGGGATCTGAACAAAGCGCCCCAGGAAGCGTATATGACGGAAATCGGTATGGTTTGCGAAGAAATTACCTATCTGATCAAGCATTTAAAAAAATGGATGCGCCCCCAAAAGGTCCGTACCCCCATGGCCCAGTTCAAATCCAAAAGCTATCTTTTCAGGGAGCCTTACGGTGTGACGCTGATCATGTCGCCGTGGAATTATCCCCTGCAGCTCTGCCTGATCCCCCTGGCCGGCGCCATGGCAGGCGGAAATTGCGCGGTGGTCAAGCCCTCTGCTTATGCCCCCTGCACTGCGCGTGTGATCAATGCGATTCTGCGGGAATGCTTTTCAGGTCATTACGTTTCTGCGGTACTTGGCGGCAGAGAAGAAAACAACGCGCTATTAAAGCAAAAATTTGACTATATTTTCTTCACCGGCAGGGAAAACG
>USLW01000171.1 GCA_900555605.1 uncultured Clostridium sp.
TACGAGGCGGTATCAGCTTATGCACAATCCCCTTGGCGCATAAAGCTTTCTCAAAGACACTTTTCTCTCTGTCAGAAATGAAATGGTAGGTAAATTCCGTTCCGTTGTCTGTCTGGATCGTCTGTATAGGGAATGGAAACGCTTTTATCAATCGTTCCAGAAAGTCCACCGCGTTCTCCGGCGTATGTTCCTCATATCCATAAACGAATCGTAAACGCGTACACGCATCGATCGCTGTCCACTGATACAGTCGCTTCCCATCTCGCTTGGCTTCGCCTTTCAGGCAGCAATACGGCACCTCCTTTACGTCTATTTGCACCTTTTCTCCCGCGTTCCGAGTGTGTAAAATAGATTGTGTAAACTCCAGAAATATGATAAAAAAAGGAAAGGAAACTGGAGGGAAAAAAGTGGAGGAAAAAGATAGGAAAGCAAAGAGAAGCGAGCTGTTGAGAGAACTGATCGGGATGTATCAGCCAGAGTCGGCGGGAGAAGTCAGCACGATGCTGAGAGATCTGTTTGCCGGAACCATGGAGGATATGTTGAAAGCGGAGATGGATGCAAAGCTTGGATATCACAAGAATGATCCGGCCCCCAAGGGAACCGAAAACAGAAGGAACGGAAGCTATCCAAAGACTGTTCGCTCGGGTATGTCAAGAATTTTGTGTAAACGACAAATAGAGACCATCTCTAACATCGTGGATCTGGTACAGCCCCGGGTGACGGAATGGCAGACCAGAAAACTGGATCGGGGAAAAGAAAGGAACGCATCAATCAAGGCGTAACAACGGCTTGATTGATTAGAATAAATTTGATATACGGTTGTCTTGTATTGTATGATAGAATTACAAAGGGAGGTGCGGGGTGAAGCTTTCGAGAATGATTGAGATTATCACAGTTTTACTGAATAAAAAAACTGTTACGGCGGCTGAACTTGCCGAGCGGTTCGGCGTATCGGTGCGAACTATCTACCGTGATATAGATATGCTTTCCTCCTCCGGCGTTCCTGTTTATACATCGCAGGGCGTAAACGGCGGAATTTCTATTATGGAGGATTACACCATAAGCCGCACAATGCTTTCCGACCATGATAAGGACAGCATACTGTTCGCGCTGCAATCACTTCAATCGACAAAATACCCAGAGCTTGATATCGTGCTTGAAAAGCTCGGCGGACTGTTCAGAAACAATGCGTCGGAATGGATAAGCGTGGATTTTTCGCCATGGGGTTCAAATCCGAACGCTTATAACAAATTCGTTGATATCAAAGCGGCGATATTGCAGTGCCGCGTTATTGAAATCGACTACATAAACGCACAGAACAAAAGATCGACGCGGCGGATAGAACCGCTGCGTCTGAACTTCAAATATCAGGCGTGGTATCTCTGGGGCTGGTGCAGAGAACGCGAGGATTACCGCTCGTTCCGAATTTCACGCATCAAGCAAGTAACAATCACCGACGAAAAATTTGAACGTCTGTGCGAACGTATTCCGAAGCAGACTGCTTCAGGCGATAATAGCGGCGGTTGGAACAACATGCTTCACTGTGTCCTGCAATTCACTGAGAATGCGCTGTACCGTCTGTACGATGACTACGACGACGATATGATACACAAAAACGGCGACGGGACATACATGGTAGAACTTGATTTCCCGGAGGACGACTGGGTGTACGGCTACATCCTGTCCTTCGGAACATATGTGAAGGTTCTCGCACCGGAACATCTGCGGCAGATAATCAAAGAAAAAAGTGCGATGATCGCCGAATTTTACGATAATATATGACACGCTGCTGTCAGGTTTTGTGTGATAGAATAAGCAGAAAAGTCCCAACTGGCTGTCGGGTACTGAAACCCTATACTTATATATCAGGAGGATAATAACGATGAATAAAGAAATTATCAATTGGTTACTTGAGGAAGATAATCCTGCGGTGAAATACCGGACACAAATCGAACTGCTCGGCAAGACTGCGGACAACACCGACGCGAAAGCATGGATATTCGGTAAGTTCCCCGAAGCCTGGCATGAAACAAAGGGCTTGTGGTTCACTTATTACATAACTGCGCTTGCGGAATGTGGTATGAAATACGGCGATATCGCGCTTGAGCATCTGCAAAAAGCGTTTGACGGCTTTGATTCAATATTTGACTGCAGCTGCGGCGACTTTATGCTGCTTCGTGCGCTTGTGAAGCTTGGATGCGGTAATAACGAGACGGTCAGGCAGACAATAGAAAAAGCCGGTGAGCATATGCTGCCGGACGGAGGCTTTCTGTGTTTACACAGACTTGATAAGCTGAAATACGCCCCGAAAAGCTGTTATAAAGCCAATATTCACGCGCTGATGCTTGCGTCTGAATGTAAAAAGAATAATATTGAATGCCCGTTCACTGGCAGACTGACAGAATATTTTTGGGGTCACAATATCTTTTACCGCACGGACGATAAAAGCACGCTTGTGCTGAACGCCCGTTCCGGCTGGCGCACAATTGATACTTTTTATCCGTTTGAAGTTATGCGCGTGGGACTGCAAAATATTGTTGAAAGCTTTTCCGCTCTGGGATATGGCAATGACGAGCGGTTGAGTCAGGCGTGGGATATGCTCGTCGGCCATAAAGACGAAAGCGGAAAGGTATTGCTTGGCGGAACGCTGACAAAATCGTATCTGCCGAAGGAACGTGTCGGAAAGCCAAGCAAATGGGTGACATTTTATACTTTGCTTGCAGAAAAGGAGCGTGCACATTATGCTTTTTAACGTCAATCAAGAGATATTCACAACCGAATATCAGAAAAAAGTATGGGAAACCGGAATTCAAATTATTCCTCTTGAAATATCACTTAGCGATATAGAAGATACCGAAACCGTTGAGGGATGTACTCAAATATATAGCTGTATTACGGAAATACTGACCGATATGTATAATGCTCCGGACAGCTACGGGAACGTTCATGTAAACGAATATATATGCGGGTGCTTTGACTGGCTGCGTTTCAGATGCGGAAACGGACATTCTGACAAAAACAGTACCGTATGGTCTCTTTACGGCGAATTGCGGAAAGAAAAACTGGATTTCTATATCAGTGTGTTTGACAGATTGTCCGGATTTGGGTTTGAATTTTCCGCTGGAGAATATGAAAAATCCGAAAGAAAAGGATTTATAAATGTTTCAAGTGAAAATCCGTTTATACTGTCAAATGATAAGTATCCGTTGTTTCTGAAGTATTGGTCTGTGTTCAGAGAAGCTTTTGCGAAAAAGAAGAAATTCGGGCCGCAGCTCTGTTTTTTGGATTTTCGGTTATTAGCGCATAAGTACAAATGCACGACAGATGATCTTCTTCGTCCGCTCCCTGATAAATACAAGCGATATTTCAAAGAGCTGTATGAATACGCGCTGTCAAAAGGAGCAAAGCAGGAAACCGCTCCAAATTCCAACTCTATCCGTTATTCATATAAAAAGCTTTATATTCTTATTCTAAAGAACAATTCGCCGATGATCGAAGTGCCGTACAGGCTCAGCAACGGCGGACATATTGCCGATGAGTTTGAAAGATTTCTGGAGCAGGCGGAGCTGCAGACTGACAGCGACTCATTGGTCATGTACATCCAAAGAAATATTGCGGTCTGTAACGGCTGCCGGTATCGCGGCGAAGGTATAAAGCCTATGAGCGAGCGCTGCGGCAAGTGGTTTCAGATACGCGATAAAAAGCGTTATGCAAATATGTGTCATACGGCTATAAGCAAGCATCATCATGGCAATCGCTTTCATGTGTATGATGAGCATGATGTAGTCATGCTCAAGCGTATGATTGATATAAGAATTGCTCAAATCGACAATTACTTGGAGGAAAAATAAAATGCCGAAAAATGATAATATAAAGTCAATACGCTTATACGAAAGCGTAAAGGCGAACATCGGCGAGGTAGCTGCCGAAAAAATGGCCGAGACGGTCTACCTCTCAAAATCCGCCGATTTTAAACGCAAATTCAAGTGGGCTGGAGATGTCTGCGCTTATCTTGACAACAATTTCGACGATGAACAGGTGAAAAAAATTCGTATGGGCTGCTCCTGCACACCGCCACCGAAGTTAACTGAGCAGTTACGGCAGATGTATAAGAAGTGCGGCGACCTTGACACCTTCGTTCGCGAATACGAAGCGTCAGGCGGCGGCTCATTCACGCTTCTCTTCGATTGTGACGCGCTAATTTTTACATATCCGCATTGTTACTGCGATTGCGTTCAGCGCGTAAACGAGCCGGTTTCAAAAACATGGTGTCTCTGCACGCTCGGCTACACGAAAAAGCTGTTTGACGCGGTGTTTGACTGTGATACAGAAGTCGAATTGCTTGAAAGCATCAAGACAGGCGGCAGTCGGTGCGCGATAAAAATTACAAAATAATAATCATTTGTAGTGAATAAATAACGACTAAACTGCTCATACTAAAAAGTCGTAAATTCCCAGAGTAAATTCCGCTGCAGATGAAGTTACTTTGGAAAAAAGTGAGCGTAAAATTAAAATCAGGGTTAATCGCTGCTGCTGCATTTAGACCAGCGTCCTCTTAAAGTCGGCAGTTTTTTGAAGCTTGGGAGTCTGTATGACTTTGTGGGCTGCGACTTCATGTATGCCGAAGAGACCCAGCAGAGCCTCGGGATATAAAAAAGCCATCATCTCGTAAGGCGTCCTGTTGTTGAATACGGGTCTTCTGACAGAATGAACATGGGAAAAGATCAGGTCAACGGTATCCTGGAAAAAAGCCTCAAAGGATGAGCCTTTGGGGATGATGTTCCTGAAAAGGGTATGGTTCTTTTCTATATATGGTTTCTGGGAGGATTGCATGGGGCCGCAGAAGAACAGTTTTGACTCGCTGGCCCCATTACAGTCCTGCTCAATGGACAAGCCCTTGGCAGGTCAATTTTGCTTGCTGACAGGTAGCCCTTGTTGAAATACCGGTAGACGGACGACTTGGATGCGGTAATATCCGGAAGTATCTGGTTTAGGTGCTGCCCGGTATTGATACGTTCCGATATCATCCTGTCATCATCATAAAACTTGGCTTTGTTAAGGGCTATGCCCTCACGGGATGACACGAGGGTCTCCTCGTACTGTTGCTGTGCCGTCCTGGCGGTGTAAACCCTTCTTGGATAATAGCAGGAAGCCGAGGATTTTGACTTGCAGCCATTGCAGACAAAGGGCGCTTTTAACAGCTTCGGGCAGGTTTCGGAAAGGGTGGCATAGCTGTTGGTATGCGTCTGGGCGTGCAGCCTGATTTTTTTCTTGACAGCCGCGAAATTGCGCGTATAATAGCATTCGTACATTTGAATATGGAAATGTCTTCAGGGCAGGGTGTAATTCCCGAT
>USLW01000172.1 GCA_900555605.1 uncultured Clostridium sp.
CGTGATCTCCGCGTCCGGGGCATCCGAGCGCACGGTGCAGTCACGGCCGGACACTGCGGTGCCGTGATAAGTAAAGGTAATGTGATCAAGGGGGATTTCAGCACCTGTTTGTTCTAAAAGATAGCCGGTTTCATGCGTCAGCACAGGGCTGTCCGCAGATACGGCCGCAGGGGAGCCGGTACAAAGACAGAGCATCATACATGTACATAAGGCTGCGGCGCAGCATAACATGCGAAGGTTCCTGAACAGAGCCATTTTTATTTCAACTCCTTTTTATTATAAAAATACAGCGGGTTTCATTCTTTTTCCAATCGGACCGCCGCCGGGGAAGCACAGCGGTTCCAAAGGCAAGATCATGGGTTCCGCAATATACAAAATGGGGCGGCCGATTAAGGTCCGCCCCATTTTCTTTTCATCTGACGGAAACGGCAGGCGCGCAAAGGCAGAGACTTATCCGTGTTTTCTGCCTGCTCTTTTTGTAACCGCCTGCATTGCGGCAATGCAAAAAGCTGCCGACAGCATAACCCAGGCCGTAGCCGAATCTCCGGTGTCGATATTGTTCAGCGTGACGCCTGCAGTCACATTTGCATTTGCCGCAACTTCTTCCGGTGTCAGATCTCTGCTGTAAAAACGCAGAGATTTCACGACAGCGGAGTAATTTCTGGAATCCTCGTCGTGTCCGATGAAGAAATTTCCGGCGGCGCCGATACGGGAGGCCGCCGCTGCTTTTGCAACCTCCTGACCGTCTGAATAGAGGATCGCTGAGCCGCCGGCACGGAAGGTTACCGTCACCGTATGACCGTTAACCAGATCGCGGCCGTTTGCTGCCTTTGGCCGCGTATTGCCTGCGTTCTTAAACTCCAGTTCTCCGTTGGAGACGCGGATGAACAGTGAAAAGTTGTCATTTTGGTCGTTGTTGAGGAAGGTATTGAAATCCTTTCCTTTGGGGACAAATTCATCCAGGACCATTTCTACGGTAAATGATTCGCCGTTGATTAGGTTCAGCAATGTTTCGGGCAGTATGATTTTCTGTGAATCAATGGCAAGCCCCTGATCTGTCCAGGTACATTTCTCACTGAGCGTTAGATCGAAATGATTTCCGTTTCCGCTGACATCATACCATTTTCCGGAGCTTTTGTCCTGCCCATTCAGCGTATTGAAGCTGCCTTCATATAATGCCGCAAGACCGTCTGTCACGTAATGGATCTGAATGTCTGCGGCAGAAACCGGCACACATAGAACCGTAAGCGTAAGAATCAACATCAATAATGAAAAAACGAGCGGTTTTTTCTGCTTCATCATCATCCCTCCGATGTATTAAATTTATATTTATTAATATAATATCAATATAAATTTAATATGTCAACAATTTCCGGAAATATTTTCAGCGTTTTATGACCGATCCTGCCTGTACACCTCAACCTCACTGAGCTGAAACAAATAGCCGTCGTTTCCGCCTAATGCATCTGTCATTTCCAGTGCGGTCACCCGTATATATCGTGCCGGAACAGCGGAAAAGGAGCAAGCCCGGGGCAGGGCGCCGAGACCTGCAGCCTCTGTACAGCGCGCGGCCTCTGTCCAATTTTTCCGGTCCTCAGAGACCTCAATTTTAAAGGATTTCGGAAAATAAGCGCTGGTTCCGTCCTGACGCGGGTACAGAAGCACCAAGTCAATCGGATACGTTTCCTGCAGATCTACAATCAGCCACTCTTCGCCGAACGGATCATTCATATGAATTTTTATCTGAGAGGACCAGCCTGTTTCAATATTTCCGTCTGTCAGATGGGATTTCATCCACCCCCAATTTTCTACTGAGGAAGAAACCGTTACAGGCTTATGCAGTGCGGCGTTATTTTCTGCCGTGATGGTTTCGTCGGGAACAAAGGGCTTTTGGATTTCCTGTGTTCCGGTATCATGATAGATCTCTATTTCCGCCAGCTCCGCAACCTCTCTGCCCCCTGCCTGCCTGCATTGGTGAAGGACGAGTTTGACATACCGCGCGGATACTGTGTCAAAAGTGACAGTGGGAATTTCTGTTTGGGTGGGCTGCTCTGTGATATGAGAAGCGGCAGCGCACCATTCCTTTCCGTCTTCTGAGTACAAAATAGAGTATTCCACAGGGAAATAGGTGCCGAAGGAGTCTGTTCCATACGCGCCGGTGGGGTACAGATCGACGCGGTTGATCTCGACGGCGCGCTTCAGATCCACCATCAGATAGATTTCGGGGTCTTCTCGGTTTTCCGCCGTCCGCTGGTAGCGCCAGCCTTTTACGGAGGCAGACGAAAAACGGGTGCCGTCATTGGCGCGGCATGCATAATATCCGTTTTCTCCCACGGAATAGGAAGCGTAAATTGGTTTTTCCAAAGCAAGATTTTGAGCGGAAGCATCCGCATACGGCTTCGTAAGGTCAACGCCCTTTTCCAGCTGATACAGCCGGAAGCCCCCGGCGGAAAATTCTGCGGTGAATGCGCCGTTTTCTATGGGCACTGCAGCCGCTGCTTCTGCGCCCCCGGTAACATCCGTCAGCGCGGAGACGCCCTGCAGACGGAACGTAATTTTCGCATCATTTGTATAATCCTTATTGACAATCATCAGATAATTTCGCCCGTTTACGCGATCCTTCATCAGCGATACCAGAAAATCTGTCTGATCCGCGCCGGCTGACAAATACCAGTCCTCCGGAAGCATAACCGTAGCGGAATCTGCGCGGCCGTGGTGATAAATTTCGAGCGCATCTAAATTCCCTAAAATTTTGCTCACCTTTTTAACAGAACGGTTGATATCTGCGATGCCGTCGAAGGTATCGGATTTTGTTCCGTCCGGCCGGATGATGGCATCCGTAAATTCTTCGTTGCCCCTGTCCACCGGCGTCATATATGTAAAATATTTGAGATTTTTATAGCCGTAAGCCAGCGCCGCCGAAGCATGATATCTGGTCTCGGAGACCGTGGGCCGCCTGAATCCGTTGATCACGCCTACCGACTGCAGATAAAGCGCCGTATCAACGCCGTATTTAAGTCCGATTTCCCGCACGAAGTTCATATTGGCAAACATCTGCGGCACAGAGCCTGCCTCCAGACCGAACGGATACTGGTCATACGAAAGATAACTCATATTTTCCGGACCTGCGGCATTGATCCAATCCTCCGCGTGTCCTTTCGGGTCCTGAAGCGCACCCATGGGCAGCATATTGAGCTGCACGAGACAGCCCGGCATTTCTTCCCGGAAAATCCGGGCAATGCGGCCGTAAGGATTCGCGTTTGACGGCTCATCCTTCAAATAAAAACCCGCGACACAATCGTATTCCCGGTAACGCCGGGCAAGCTGGCGCAGCTGTTCATCCGTCTTGCCGAGCAGATCCGTAAAGTCCGAATCCGCAACGGTAACCTGAATCCCCCGTTCCCCGCATAATTTCAGCATTTCCTCCAATGTCCCGGGATCTGTAAAAATCGGGTCCGTGCCCCATTCCAGCAGATCAATTCCCGCCTCTTTCAGCAGATCGTATTGCTCTGCCGTGGTAAAGCCCTTCATTGGCGGCCAAAAGACAGAAATCAGAATTTCACCATTTCCGTTCATTTCCAAGTCATCCTTTTGATTTTGATTATTTTTGTCCGAAGGCCGGTTTCCTGTACAGGCCAGCAGCAGACAGCCGATACAGGCTAAACATACCGCAATCAAAATTACCCGATATTTTCTTTTCATTTTCCGCCCCTTTTCTCTCGTTTTGCCCGAAGTATATTTTGAAAAACTTTTTTGCACATTTAATATATGAATTAATAATAAAGGATACACCGCATTTGTCAAGAAAAGAATTTGCGCGGACAGGCAATTTCCTAAAAAGGCCATCTCGCCGCCGGCATTTGCCTGCGCTGCAGCAAGCCCGATTTTGCAGACCCGCCGCCGACACCTGCCGATAAAGCGCCTCCATTCACAGCACGTCAACAATGAAGAAATCAGGAACAAAAAAGGAACGTTTTTGCGGCATAAAAATTGAAATAATATCAATTTCTTGACTTCCGTCTGCCCATAGGATATTATTGTAAATAGCAGTTAATGTTACAGAGGAATACATACTATGAGGCCGATTATGCGCAAAATTTTTTCTGCTTTTGTATGTCTGGCGACGATGATCACGATGCAGCTTTCATCAACCGCCCGGAAGGCATATCTTTCGGAAAATTTATCAGAATCAAAGAATCTGAATGAATTTTTAGATGCCGCTTCTGTTACGGAAAGCAATAGATTCAATACAAATATAGTAAGCGAGGATGTTTCGAGAAGATCTGCTTTTGAAAAGCATTTTATTTGTAATGATGGTTCCTATATTGCTGCTGCATATCCTGAAGTGATACATGTCTTTAAAGAGGGACAGTGGGAAGAAGCCAGATGGGATTTATTATCGCGGCGGGCAGTTTGCTTTGGGTTTTATAAATACGACAGTTAGCCCGACAATAGACTTGTGGCTTGAACGATTTTGTCTCATGGCTAAAAATGGGTATAATATTAAAGAATGTATTTATGAAGCCGATGTTTTTGCTGGTATACCTATAATTGGAAATGGTGTGGGAATGAAATATTTTATTGGTGATACTTATCAGGTGTTAAGCAGATAGCAGTACTTAAGGTTTTGGCATTTTAGAAAAATAATATTAATTAAATAGAAGGAGCCGTTCTTATGAAAAAATTTATATATGCCTTTACAATTGGGATATTTGTTATAATCGCAGCAGTCATATCTTTAGAAATAAGTAAAAAAGAAACAAGCAATGATGATAAACAAATAGATATGATATCTTTCCGTGAAATAACCGGAGATGAAAATTCAGTACGAAAGAAACAGGCAATTTTACAGGATCAAATCATAGAGATTACTTATGAATATGAAACGTATACGACATCTATAGCAGCCTCCTCCGTAACAAAAGAAACTTTATACTACAACACAAATATTGATGTTTATATAGATTCAGAATCTAACAAGTATCTCTTTCTCCAAGAATCAGATCTTTTTTGCGGATTCGTAAAGAAAGACTACTATTGGAAGTATTTGAATGGTGATTTATATTTATATGTATCAAAGGAGACTGCAGTAGAAGCTGCAGAGAATCAGTTGCCGTTATATGTTTTAGATTTTAATTGTTATGATATGATATCCTGTCAATACTGCGAAAGTACCGGTGTTTATGAAATGCAGTACAGCAGATTGTTAAACGGAATACCAACAGATGATATAATCAAGATCTTTATCCAGGCAGACGGTCAGCTTGGCGCGTTTACTGCATTTAAGCATGGGGCATATCATGATATTCATATTTCGGAGGAAGCGATTGCACAGGCCCGGCAG
>USLW01000173.1 GCA_900555605.1 uncultured Clostridium sp.
CGCGCGGCCGACCTCCGGATGCGTTTCCAGCAGCTCCTTCTGGTTGAACATCATCTCGAGTATGCCGGGCGCGAAGATCTGCATGAAATAGACGTCCTCGCCGAGCTTTTCGTCAAGCGTGCGGCGGAAAATGCCGTAGTAGACGAGGTTGTCGAGCGAGGGCTTTATCTCCTCGACGGTTTTGCCGACCTTCTTTGCAAGATACTCGGCCGTGCGCTCCTTGCGCAGGCCGGCGGCGATGGCAATGTCGGCCTCGTCATCGGAAACGATGTTCGCCATGCAGTAGTATTCGGGTGCGTTCTCGTCGATCTTGACGACCATACCGGAAACGCCGCCGATCACCTTTGCAAGCTTGACGATCTTGGGTCTGAGTTGTGCCATAATCAAATTCTCCTCTTCCTTAATTATCATAAATGCGCTCACCGGCCGTGCCGGGCGCAGATATTACATGATGGGGACCTTGACTCGGGGGGGATGTGATGACAAAAGCTCATCTGTCGAAAATTCAGCGTCTGTTTGGCACGCTGTAATGATTATTTATTAACACATTGTATAGTCTCACTCTATTACATAACCCTCCGTTTGTCAATACACGGTTTTTTAGTAGCGCATTGACGCAGTCACGGATACGCTTATTGCGGTTGCCCGGTTCGAGACAATGGCAGAAACCATGACGTTTCGCGTAACGTAAGTGCTGTGTTGTGTTTTGCACCGCACCTCATTGCCTCCCCTGTCGGGGAGAGGCGGGTCAGCCGCGCAGCGGATGACTCGGTGCTTTTCAGAGGCGCTTTTTTCATTTTTCAACGAACGGCAAAAAGAGCCGGTACATAATTTCATCAAATCAGCGTGAGAAAATCTCTCGCCATATCTTTGATGGAATTATGTACCGGCTTTAAAATTCGGTCGTGGAAATCAGGCGAAAAGTGACGGGCTGCACCAACCGAATGTATGTTCGCCGGCCGAGGTAGTGCTTTCCTTACCGGCGACCTGATACATGGTGTCGTTGGAAATTATATTGGTAATCGTGAGATGCTTTTTGAATATCTCCGCAAGTTCCTCAGCCGGCATAAGGTCTGCCGACACGTGCTTGGCCGCACCGCTGTGGTGCATATTTATCCGCTCACGGCTCATTCCGTGCGCCACTGTAAGTATCCCGCCGGGGGCAAGGGCATTAGAAAGCCGGGCTATAAGCCGCTCGGCATCCGGGAAATGCGGAAACGCATTATATATTACAATGGCGTCAAAGGCTTCACCGAAGTTGAGCTCTTCAACATCCCCGCAAATGAAATGAATATTCTCTGCCTTATGGGTTTCGACAGCGATTTTAATCATTTCCGGCGAGATATCCACTCCCGTTACGGATGCGACTTCGCGCTTAAGATAGTCCGGTATAAGCACTCCCGTGCCGCAGGCGACATCCAGCACCCGGCTGCCGGCTTTTACTCCGGCGTTATTAAGGATCTTATCTATTATCTCATCGCTTCGCACCATGTCCGCATTCCAATAAGGCGCACAACGGTCGAAGAATTCAATAACTTCGTTTTTGTCTATCATTTTTCTCCTTCATTTCCTGTATTTTCTCTTGGGTGCAGCGCTGCCGTTCACGCTCGGCTGGAAGCGGCACGGGATCGACATCGTTGAGTTGTGCGATATAGCAGATGTGCACGAGCTTGGCGCTGCGCTGTCGGAAATAATGTCCTCATGCGCGGAATACGGTGTGGCGTCCGTGTGCGAGTGTCTAAGTCCCGATCAGCTTCGGCTCGGATTTGCGCACGTAGCCGTTCTGACAGGCGCACGCAATGCCGACAGTGCGCTTTTCTTCGGTGGAGCGGTCGTTGCTTGTCGTTTCGGATGAGAATGGCGTTCGGAGTCCTGACGCGATAGCCGAAAATATGCTCATCATAAGAAAGGATGAGCTTGAACGGGGTATGGTGCAGCTTGAGCTTTGATATATCAAACACAAACAAAAACGGACTTTCATTCCGGCAAACGGGCGGCACAGCGGCAGGCTCGGAAGAAAGCAAACATTTTTTATCCGCAGTCTGTTCGGCATTGATCTTTTTCTCGTTTCTCGGAGCTTTTATGAATATGGCTTCGCTCGGCACAAGCGTACTAACGGCGCTTATTCCGGGTCTTTTGGCATCATTGCTTAGGAAAGCACGATGTGAAAGGAGAAGAATTATGAAAAAAATAAAGGAATGCACCTTGCATCGTAAGGATTTTATTTCTCTGATATAATAATAAAAACACTGAGATATTCCTTGGCAAAACCGTAGTATATAGTTGAAGCAGAAAGGGCGGTGAACAGAGTGGATGATAGTAAAATAATTGAATTGTTCTATGAGCGCTCAGAGCAGGCAATCATTGAACTATCAAAAAAGTATGGCACTGTATGTACAAAAATTGCTTTTAACATACTCAATAATACGCAAGATACTGAAGAATGTGTGAACGACGCTTATCTCGGAACGTGGAATACAATACCGCCTCAAAATCCCAATCCTTTACTAAGTTATGTTTGCCGAATAGTCCAAAATCTTGCGATTAAAAAGTACCATACAAATACGGCAGCTAAGAGAAATAGTATCTATGATGTAGCATTAGATGAACTCGAAAATTGTTTTCCTTCTTCTGCTTCGGTGGAAGATGAGTTTAATGCTATTGAAACCGCACGAATCATTGACAAGTTTCTTGAAACTCTCGATCAGGAAAACAGAATTATGTTTGTTCGTCGTTATTGGCATTCAGACTCTATTAATGATCTTGCCAAGCTCTTTCATACAAGCAACCACAACATATCGGTTCGTCTTTCTCGCACAAGAGAAAAGCTGAAGAAACATCTGATTAAGGAAGGAGTATCTCTATGAAAAGGAAAAAGATTTCCGAAACGATTGAGAATATCAATCCTAAGTATATAGATGAAGCTACTGAGTACACAGGCGTAGCAAAAATAGCGCCTAAAAAAGTATGGTATAATTGGGCAGCGGTAGCAGCTTGTTTCGCTCTTGTTTTAGCAATCGGTTTTCCATTTGCTAAAGATTTGTTCATATCACCTGGCCAAAAAGATATTGTAGATGCGGTTGTTTTAATTGAATATGATGATTCTTACTTGGAAGTTATTGAAGATGCTAAAACTATTAAAAAGTTCGGTTTACCAAGTGAGATCACAGAGGACATCATCGGAAACCATATTGTATTTTTGCAAAAGGCTATTCCTCAAGCAGAATATGGTAATTATGTGGTATCAGATACAACAACCAATATCGAATTATTTGAATATAGACCTGCACCTTACAAAGCAGTAAGAATTCTCAAAGAAGGCAACAATTATTATTATGCGTGGTTTTGCAACTATTTAATTGGACAAGATAAATCAATGCCAATCAAAAATGCCTTTGATGTGTTTGGAATTGACGATGCTTCCGATATAATCAGCATAACTCCAGTTAAGACTGATAATACTTGGACTGCAAATGGAAAAATGATTACGGACAAAACCATCATTTCCAACTTTTATATTGAGATTTCACAACTGACTGCTTATAGCTTTGACGAGTATCACGAAATGGTATTTGCAAAAGAATTGAAAAAATACGAAGAGGAAGGCGGTGGTGATATTGGTTCTGAAGCTTATACACAAGTCGCTGATGATTTAAGAGAGATTATGATTGAAACAAAAGAAGGTTTACGATTTACAATACGCTATTACCCTTCATACGATTGGATTGATGTTTCAACGACAATGTCTTATTATAAAATGTCACCCGAAATTAAAGAGTGGTTTGAAATTAATATTAAGTAGCAAAGTCATACCGCAATCATACACATTCGCAAAATTCCTCCTGTTAGGTACAATGTACTTGATAGGAGGGATTTTCTTATGGAAATGAAAAAGCATATCACAGATGAAAAAACAGGTATCAGTTACACACTCTGCGGAGATTATTATCTTCCCGACTTGGATCTGCCAGAAGAAAAGTTTTACGAACTGGGTCGTTTCGGCAGAGCAAAGTTCAAGCACTTGCAGAAATGCCATAAGGTACTGCTGACAAACTTAAGAACAAGCGGAACATTGAATGAATATCTGCACAGCGTGGATGTTGCCTGCGAGGAAATGTTCTCCAAACTGGTAAATCAGTATGCCGAGCGTGAGGGCGTACCCGAGCAGATGAAAGCCGATGAGATGATGAAATGGGGCGGTACTATGAATAGCATACGAACCCGAGTGGAAGAAGTGATTATGGTGGAGTATATCTATGAGGATGATTAAAATTGAAGTGGATAATTTTGAACTGCGGCTTATCATTCGGGCGTTAGCAGAATGGCGGAATGACCTGCTGAAAGAAAATAAGCCGACAGTGGATATTGGCGAGCTGCTGATGCGCTTCTGCAAATGAATGATTACAACTGAATACGGGAAATACATAGCACCTATTTTATGGTAGGAAATGAAGTCAAGAAATAGGTGCGCTTTTTGTGCCCGAAAACCTGCATTTTCAGAAAATGAGCAAGGCAGTATAATTCACTTACCTCACTTTTGAAAGCCGCTCACAGCAAAGAAGAAGTTGAAGCGATTAGGAAAAAATATATAGCGGATACCCCTACTGACGAAGCTAATAAAATGGAACGATTGCGCCGTCTTGATGCGAGCGTAACCAATAAGGCAACAAGGTACAGGCATTATTTGAAGCCGCCAAAGGAACGCTGATTGAAATACCGATTTTTCTCGGTGCTTTCTATGGACTAAGGCGAAGTGAAGCCCTCGGCTTAAAATGGGATGCTATTGATTTTCAAAACAATACGATTACCATTAGACATACCGTTACTTCCTGCAACCTTGACGGCAAGCATATCCAGATAGCACAGGATACTACCAAAACCAAGTCGAGTATGAGAACGCTGCCCCTTGTTCCTGCGTTCAAAGAGAAGCTGCTGAAGCTCAAGGAACAGCAGGAAGAATACAGGCGGGTATGCGGACGATGCTACAACAAAAAGTATTTGGAGTATATCTGCGTAGATGAGATGGGGGCATTGATTTCTCCGCACTATCTCACATCATCATTTCCGAAGCTGCTTGAAAAGAACAATTTGCGGCACATTCGTTTCCACGACCTGCGTCATAGTTGTGCTCCGCTGCTTCTGGCCAACGGTGTTCCTCTCAAGCAGATACAGGAATGGCTCGGACACAGCGATTTTTCAACTACGGCAAACATCTACGCACATCTGGATTACAGCTCGAAGCTGACCTCTGCGGATGCAATGCTCAATGGCTTGGGCTTTGTGCAGAATTGAAAAAGAAAAGCCAGTAGCCGAGA
>USLW01000174.1 GCA_900555605.1 uncultured Clostridium sp.
GCCGTTCCGGTATTCCGGTTTGATATGGTTTCCGCTCGTTATGTTCGTCTGAGTTTCAGCAGTGCGCTGGGAGAAAAATATCCCTGTGAACTGGCAGAAGCAGAACTGTTTGCCGATGACGGGAATGTTCCTCTGCCGCCGGAAACAACCTATGAGGAAGAAACGGTTGTTGATAACAACCAAAATATTGCGCTGAACAAGCCGATTGTGGGTTATTCCAGCAACTATGAAACGCCTCAATGGAACAACAGTATTCATTTTATCACGGATGGGGATCACACTACGAATTGGGCGTCAGATATTTATGCCGGCCATTCCGCTCCGGATGGAGTGGAATACATCACGATCGATCTGCAATCGATTTATACACTCAACAGAGTCCAGATCTATCCCTATTATGACTACCAGTCTGCGCACTGCTTTACCACCAGTTCTTTCCCGGAGGATTACGATGTGCAGGTTTCACTGGATGGGGTTTCTTTCCAGACAGTAGCACAGCTGCGCGGCGGGATTACGAAAGCGGAACCGCAGATCCATGAGTTTTCTCCCATAAAGGCCAGATACGTTCGTATCTACGTCACCAAGATGACGGCCCATGCTTCTTTAGGATACTTCGTACAGTTTTCCGAAGTAGAGGTATTTGCTGTTCCCAATGAAAAAGCGGCTCTGCAGGCAGCTATTGCACAGACAAACGATCTGGATACCAGATTCTACACAAATGAATCTGTACAATTGCTGCTGCAGGCATTGGAAGCCGCGCAAGCGACCCTTCAGAATTCAGAAGCAAATGATCAGGATTATCAGAAGGCAAAAGAAACGCTTCTGCAGGCCAAATCTAATCTGCGGGAGGTTGACTTAGGAGCAAATGTAGCCCGTGATAAATCGGTCACTGCTACATCCGATTATAAAGCACCGGAAGGAATTTTTGATGCGTCTTATTTAACGGACGGTCTCAACCCGGATACAAAGGAGGTATATAAAACGCACAATGGATGGAGCGTCAATCCCGGTGACCAGATTGAAAGAGAAACACCGGTGGAACTCCAGATCGATTTGGGTAAAAACCATATAGTAACCGCTATTTTTATGTATCCGGCCAGATACGACAGCAGCACATATCCGGAATGCTATGAGCTGTATACCTCGGTAAACGGAGATTCCTGGCAGCTGGTAGGACACAGCGAAAATATGACGGATATTCAAAAAGATGATGTTCTGCGTTACAAAGTAGACAATGTATTGGCACGCTACATCAAAATCCGGATTGCCAGGCACAGCGGAATTGTTGCCGGAAGCGCATTCATTTCACAATTAGGAGAGGCGGAGGTATTCGGAAAAGAGTTCATCCCGGCTGATACAGATGAACTCCGGCAGCTGCTGAAACAGGCAAAGGACACGGATCGGACTGGTAAAACAGAAGATTCCCTCAGCATTTTAGAGGAAGCGATACAAAAAGCGGAAGAGGTACTGCAGGTCAGTAATCCGACTCAAGAAACTGTTGAGGAGATTTACCAGCTTCTGCAAAGTGCGTTGAATGGCTTAAAGGATGAGGCAGACAATCCCGTAACCTCATCTTATACGGTTGGAGTTGGAATCTGGAGCGCGAGTTTGCTCTCCCTCCTTTACATCGTGTTGCTGCGCAGAAAAAGGGCGAAACAATAGACAGCCCAATAACGCTCATTTCTGCATTTGAAAAGCGCCTGCCGGTTAAAGCCGGCAGGTGTATTTTATAAAACAAAATGATTGTGAAGCATAATTGTATATGATATGATATCAAAAGAAAAATTGATTTGGCGTTATTGGAATAAGCGGAATGGAGTGCGGCGGTTATGAGAAAACCAATTATGAATGTTATGGTACATAAATGGTATACCAGAGTGTTTTACGGTATACAGGAAATTCAGTTGGTTAGACGAATTGCCGCAAAATACAGGTTTGTGCTGAGGTTTCACGAATCTGCGGAAAATTTGCAACCAAGCGGCAGCTTGTCGGAAGCGCGGTTTGCTGTTGTTCTGGGAGTAGACGAACACTGGCTGAGGGAAACCATTGAGGGGTTGTGCGAAAAGGGGATCATGCCGGTATTAATCAATGGATACAATTCCTTTGGTCAGGAAATTTCCTGGATCCGTGTCAGCCAAAATGCCATTATCCAAGATAGCCTATCTTATCTGCAAAAGAAGAAAAAAGTCAACACGGCATTGTTTGGTGTCCAGCAGAACGACACCTCTGATCTGCAGAAATGGAATGCATTTCAGAAATATCAGAAAGGAATGGGAGTCTGCTATTTTTACCGCGGCTCCGGCAGGGAATGCTTTGATAAATTCTTTCAGGAGTTAGATCATTTTGATTCCGTTATCAGTGTAAATGATATTATGACGGTTTATCTGCTCAGCGAATGCCGGAGACGCCAGGTAAATCTTGCCGAAAAAATGACGATTATCAGCAATGGGCTTTGTCCTGTCAGCTGTTTTGTTACGATTCCGTTCCTGACCTATTTATATGAAACTGCCGAACAGGAGCAAATTATCGGTAAAGCGCTGCGGTTTCTTTATTCGAATAATGGCATCGATTCTCTGCAGGTTTCCTGCAACATCAATTGTGTCAACAGAGTATGGAACACGGAACTCAGGCGGATTGGAGAATGGGGGAATTGTACAAAAAAACAGGCAGAGTACATATATAGTGAGGAAAAATTGCTTGCTGATGACTATAAAAACGACGAGGCGCTGCGGGAAATTCAAAGAATCAATGAGGCGCTGAGATTATGCGATGCTACTGATATTAAAATACTGGCCTCTCAGCTTTCAGAATATCGATACAGCGATATGGCGGAACAGCTTTTCTTATCCGAGGGCGCCCTGAAATCCAGAATCAGGAAATTATACAAAGGCTTCGGCGTTTCTAATCGGAACGAGTTAAAGAACCTTTTGGAACAGTATTCTATACGGATATCCCCTTAAAATCAGATTTTTTGTTTAGCTGTCCCGGCACAGACCGCAGCTTGCGGACAAAGGAGTAGAACCATGAACCTAATGGAAGTATTGCAGCATTACGCGGACAGCGGCGTCTGCCCCATGCATATGCCCGGCCATAAGCGCAGGGCCTTATACGGCGGCGGATTGCTGCCGTGGCAGATCGATATTACGGAGATTGACGGCTTTGATAATCTCCATAATGCCCAAGGCATTTTAAAAGAAGGAATGGAGCGGGCGGCACAGCTGTACGGCGCAGACCGAAGCTTCTATTTAGTAAATGGCAGCACCTGCGGAATTTTAGCAGGAATCTGTACGGCGACGGTTCCAGGGGATACGGTGATACTCCCCAGAGGATGTCATAAGTCGGTTTATCACGCTTTAGAGCTGCGGGACCTGACGCCGGTTTATTTGCCGGTGCCGACAGACCACGGCTTTGGGATCGCGGGCAGTCTGTCTCCGGAAACAGTGGACAGGACTTTAAAAGCGCACCCGGAGACGCGTCTGCTGATCGTTACCAGTCCTACTTATGAGGGCGTCATCAGTGATCTGCAGTCGATTGCGGCACTTGCGCATAAAGCCGGCGTACCGGTGCTGGTGGATGAGGCGCATGGCGCACATCTCGGTTTTTCCTCTGAATTTTCAGGCGGAGCCGTAAAAGCAGGCGCGGATATTGTCATTCAAAGTTTGCATAAGACGCTGCCCGGTTTGACCCAGACGGCTTTGGCCCATATCAACCGCGGACTGGTGGATGCGGGGGAATTTGCACGGCAGCTGACTATTTTTGAAACCAGCAGTCCTTCTTATCCGATGATGGCTTCTATTGACTGCTGTATTCAGCTTCTGCAGGAACAAGGTGATATTCTGTTTGCGGCGTACGAGCAGAATCTTGCGGCCTTTGACCAGGCGATCCTAAAATTAAAGCACCTGCGGGTACTTTGCCACGGCCGGGATCGCCTTCATGCACATCCGGCGCTTTTTCAATTTGATCCAGGAAAATTGGTTATCAGTACGCGGGGAACGCAGATGAACGGATGGGCACTGTCGGAGTGCTTGCGGAAGGATTACGGTATTGTGCCGGAGATGGCAATGGGGGATTATGTACTGGCCATGACCAGTATCTGCGATACGGAGGAAACCCTGACCCGGCTGTCGGATGCGCTTTGCCGGATAGACAGGGATCTGCACGCTGTGCCTGTAGAAGATTTGCCTGAAACCTGTCCTGTTCCGCCGCAGCGGATGCGTATGAATCTGGCCAGGCGCGCGGACGGCTGCGGGATTTCCCTGACAGAAGCTGTCGGGCGCGTCTGCGGTGAGATGGTGTGGGCTTACCCCCCAGGCGTGCCGCTGATCGTACCGGGCGAAGAAGTGACGGAAGCCTGTATCCGCGCTTTAAAAAAAATGTCACGGCAAGGTGTCCGGCTCTGGGGAGAGCGGGGAACTCCGCCGGAGACTGTCTGGGTGGTGAAAAATGCCGATGTATAGTTGACAAAGTATACCGGCTTATGGTTTAATAAATATTATACGGGTATTTATCTTATCTGTACTACATATCTACAACAGGAAGGAGGCTCATATTATGGATCACATCCAGACTTTGGATACGCGCGATCTGATCGAAAGCCTGACCGAAGGCGGTTGCGGCGAGTGTCAGACTTCCTGCCAGTCTGCCTGCAAAACTTCCTGTGGTGTTGCAAATCAGCAGTGTGAGAAATGCAAAGAGGAAGAATAAGCTGCATAGGCAAAAAGTCACCGTTCGACTGCTTTGCAGGACGAACGGTATTTTTTTGAGGTTTCATACCTGATTTTACCGAATTTTACCGATAGAAAGTGTGAAAATATGATTCACTGTTATCAAATGAACGGTTACAATATTGTGCTGGATGTTTACAGCGGTTCGGTTCATGCTGTGGATGATTTAGCCTATGATATCATTAACCTGTATGAAAGCAGCAGCACGGATGAGATTATCGCGCAGATGCTTGCCAAATATCGCGGCCGGCCGGAAATTACGGAGGCAGAGATCCGTGGCGTGCTGGAAAATGTGGCAGATCTGAAGGCCCAGGGAAGGCTGTTTGCTCCGGACCGGTATGAGCATGCCGCTTTTGATTTTAAGAACCGCAATCCGGTCATTAAAGCCTTGTGCCTTCATGTAGCGCATACCTGCAATCTGACGTGCGCATATTGCTTTGCCAGTCAGGGAAAATACCAGGGCGAACGAGCGCTCATGCGCTTTGAAGTGGGCAAACAGGCACTTGATTTTCTCATCGCGCATTCCGGCAGCCGCCGGAACCTGGAGGTGGATTTCTT
>USLW01000175.1 GCA_900555605.1 uncultured Clostridium sp.
GCCGTCATAGTTGCAGGTTACGGTGCCGCAGCCAAAGTTGCAGTACTTGCCCACATCGGCATCGCCAATGTAAGTCAGGTGGCTGACAGTGTTGCCCTCGGCAAAGTTGGCGTTCTTGGTTTCCACATAAGCGCCCAGGTGCACGCCCTCATCCGTCACGGTGCCGGTGCGCACATGGGTAAAGGGACCAATCTTGTTGTTGGGACCCAGATGGCTGTCATAACACTGGCTGGCGTTCACGGTAGAACCGGCCTCAACAATGGTGTTCTCCAATAAGGTATTGGGGCCGATGACGCAGTTTGCCCCGATGACGGTTTTGCCGCGCAGGATGCAGCCCGGCAGGATCACTGCGCCGGGTGCAATCTCAACTTCGGGGTCAATAAAAACCTGATCGCTGATGAACTCCACACCGTTCTGCAGATGCTTTTCAAAAGTTTCTTCAAAGGCCGCTTTGGCGGCAAGGTATTTGGCTTTCGCTTCGGACATAAAAATACCCCTTTCTGTTTTGGGCCAAAAGAGTATACGGCCCTACAAAAAAGCCCCGGAACAGGGCTGAAGCCTGCCGGGGCGGGATGAATTGAAAAAAGTGTTGCAGGATGTAATAAAATAACGTTTCCCAGCTTCTCACCCATTATAATTTACCGCATTTTTGGTCAAATTGCAAGAGCCTGCCCCCAAAACTTTGTGAGATTTTCGGCGAAAATATTCGCCATTTATTTAACAATGTACTGGAAATTCCGGGCTGAGTCTGTTATAATGGACTTTGCAAGAGAGAAGATTCTTATTTTGCGGGTGTGCGCGGCACACCGGGAAGAAACCGTAATTTTGTTGGAGGTAACCTATGAGCAAGAAGTTTTTGTATTTGTTCAAAGAGGGCCATGACGCATTTGGCGGCGACCAGACGACCATGAAGAACATTCTGGGCGGCAAGGGCGCTGGTCTGGCAGAAATGACCCATGCCGGCATGCCGGTTCCTCAGGGCTTCACCATCACCACCGAAGCCTGCACCCAGTACTATGCTGACAACCGTGAGATCAACGATGAGATCAAGGCTGACATCTTCAAGTACATGGGAATCCTGGAAGAGCAGACTGGCAAGAAGTTCGGCGATATCGAGAACCCGCTGCTGGTTTCCGTTCGTTCCGGTGCACGTCAGTCTATGCCCGGCATGATGGATACCATCCTGAACCTGGGCCTGAACGACCAGGCTGTTGAAGGTCTGGCAAAGAAGACTTCTAACCCCCGCTTTGCATATGACTGCTACCGCCGCTTCATCCAGATGTACTCTGACGTCGTCATGGAGCTGGGCAAGAGCTTCTTTGAAGAGCGTATCGATGCTATGAAGGAGCGCAAGGGCGTTAAGCAGGATATCGAGCTGGACGCTGAGGACCTGAAGGAACTCGTCAAGGAGTTCAAGGCCATCTACCTGGAGAAGCAGGGCGAAGAGTTCCCCCAGGACCCCAAAGAGCAGCTGATCGGCGCTGTCAAGGCCGTCTTCCGTTCTTGGGACAACCCCCGCGCCAACGTTTATCGTAAGATGAACGAGATCCCCTACGAGTGGGGCACTGCTGTCAACGTTCAGCAGATGGCTTTCGGTAACTCCGGCATGCGTTCCGGCACCGGTGTTGCTTTCACCCGTAACCCCGCTACCGGCGAAAAGAAGCTGATGGGCGAGTACCTGATCAATGCTCAGGGCGAAGATGTCGTTGCCGGCATCCGTACTCCTTCCCCGATCAGCAAGCTGCACGAGGAAATGCCTGAGGTTTACGATCAGTTCGTTGAGATCGCAACCCGCCTGGAAAACTACTACAAGGATATGCAGGACATGGAGTTCACCATCGAAGATGGCAAGCTCTTTATGCTGCAGACCAGAAACGGAAAACGTACTGCAGCGGCTGCCATGAAAATTGCGGTTGATCTGGTAAATGAGGGCATGGTTACGAAGGAAGAAGCGCTTCTTAAGATCGAAGCCAATCAGTTAGATGCGCTGCTCCATCCTACATTTGAGCCGAAAGCATTAAAGGCTGCTGCTCCGATAGCAAAAGGTCTGCCTGCATCCCCTGGTGCCGCCACCGGAAAAGTATATTTTACTGCGGAAGATGCAAAAGTCGCATATGAAGCAGGGGAGAAGCTGATTGTTCTTGTCCGTCTTGAAACATCCCCTGAGGATATCGAAGGCATGAACATTTCACAGGGCATTCTGACCGGCCGCGGCGGTATGACATCTCACGCTGCCGTTGTTGCAAGAGGCATGGGAACCTGCTGCGTCGCAGGCTGCTCGGATGTTAAGATTGATGAAGAAAATAAAGTCTTTTTTGACAAAAACGGCAAAAAATATACAGAAGGGGATTGGATTTCTCTTGACGGCAGCACCGGTAACGTATACGGAGAACAGCTGCCGACACAGGATCCGGAGCTGACGGGTGATTTTGCAACCATCATGCAATGGGCCGATGAAGCAAGAAAGCTGAAAGTACGCACCAATGCGGATTCGCCCAAGGATGCCGCTGTTGCAAGAAAGTTCGGCGCAGAAGGAATCGGTCTTTGCCGTACCGAGCATATGTTCTTTGAGACGGACCGTATCTTTGCATTCCGTCAGATGATTGTTGCCGCAGATGTGGAGAAAAGAAAAGCCGCACTTGCAAAAATTCTGCCTATGCAGAGAGGCGACTTCGAAGGGCTGTTCCGCGAGATGAAAGGATTCCCTGTCACCATCAGACTGCTGGATCCTCCGCTGCACGAATTCCTTCCGCAGGAGGATGAGGAAGTAAAACGTTTGGCAGATGCCGTCGGAATGACATATGATGCACTGAAAACATTGATCAACAGTCTGCATGAACTGAATCCTATGCTCGGACACAGAGGCTGCCGTCTGGCCGTCACCTATCCGGAAATTGCTGAAATGCAGACGACCGCAATTATTGAAGCAGCACTCAATGTAGGGAAAGAAGGCATTCAGGTTGTACCGGAGATTATGATCCCGCTGGTCTGTGAACTCAAAGAGTTAAAGTTTGTGAAAAAAATCATCACAGACACTGCAGACAAATTGATTGCTGCCAGCGGTATCAAGCTGGAATATAAGGTCGGAACCATGATCGAAATTCCGAGGGCCGCGCTGACTGCAGACGAGATTGCGCAGGAAGCAGAATTCTTCTCCTTCGGTACAAATGATCTGACGCAGATGACATACGGTTTGAGCCGCGATGATGCCGGTAAAATTTTGGATGACTATTATGCAGCTAAAATCTTCGAGGCAGATCCTACCGCAAGACTCGACCAGGTCGGCGTTGGAAAGCTTGTAAAAATGGCTGCTGACCTGGGCAGAAAGACACGTCCCGATATCAAACTCGGTATCTGCGGAGAACACGGCGGAGATCCTTCCTCCATTGAATTCTGCCATAAAGTAGGTCTTACCTATGTATCCTGCTCTCCTTACCGTGTGCCCATCGCCCGTTTGGCTGCTGCACATGCCGCAATCAAAAATAAATAAAGACAAATTAAACCGTTCGGCCTGAAACGGAAACAGAACTGCTTCATTCAAAGGTGAGATCCACCGAATTTTGAAGCAGTTTTCTGTTTAAACGGGAAAAATTTATGCTATAATTAATAATTGAAAAATTGAAAAAAAAGGAAGTCATTATGATTATATGAAAGCGTATATTATTGAAACGCAGGCATTATTGCACAATATAGAAATGATAAAAAAAGAAGCAGGAGAAGCTGTAATCTGGGCGGTGCTGAAGGGAAATGGCTACGGGCTGGGAGCCGTGCCTTTTGCACAGCTGCTGGACAAGCAGGGAATCACACATTTTGCCGTTTTTGAGCAGGAAGAAGCAATCGCACTTAGAAAGGCAGGCTTTTCGGAGAATCCAATCCTGATGCTGCGCGGAACTTCAAATGAAGCAGAAATTCATACGCTTTTGGATTTGAACGTGACGATTGGCATCGGATCCCAATTCGATGCCGCCGCAGTCAATGCAGCTGCGGCGCGGCGCGGGACAGCCGCAGACGTACACATTGCAATTGATACCGGTATGGGCAGATATGGATTTCTACCGCAGGAAACGGACCAGATTATCTCTGTATATCAAGATCTGCCGTATTTAACGATTTCCGGAATCTATACGCACTTTCACACTGCCTCCAGCCAAAAGGCAACCCGGGCCCAGTTTGCGCAATTCCGTCATGTCCTTCAAATGCTTAAAGAAGCCGGCTGTAATCCGGGAATGATACATTGCTGCAATTCTGTATCCTTTTTACATTATTCGGATATGCATTGCGATGCGGTACGAATTGGAACTGCATTGCTGGGCAGATCTGCAGCAGCGCCCGCCGGATATATCCCCATTGGCTATGCGGAGGCAGAGGTGGAAGAGTTGCGCCGTCTTCCGGCCGGATCTACAGTCGGATATAGAAGAGGCTGGAAAGCAAAACGGGATACGACTGTTGCAGTTGTAAGCATCGGCTGGTATCACGGGTTTTCATTGGAGCGCGGGTACGACCTGTTCCGCTTCCGAGACTGTTTCCGGGGAATTGCTAAAAATCTAAAGGCATTTCTTACCAGAAAAGCGCTATATGCCACAGTCAACGGTAAACGCTGCCGTGTGGTGGGGCATGTAGGTATGATGAACCTGGAAATTGATGTCACAGATATTTCCTGCAAGCAGGGGGATCCGGTAAAGCTGCAGATCAATCCGATTTTGGTAAAAGGACTGCCTATTGTTTTTCGTTAATTTGATCTTTTTCTTTTCTTGTGATAATATAAAACCTGATATATAAGAAATTGGATTTAGGCAGGCGTTAGAATATGACAATTAAGGAATCCGCGGAAAACTATTTGGAAACAATCCTGATTCTCAGCAAAAAAATGCCGCAGGTGCGTTCAATTGATATCGCAACGGAGTTGAATTTTACAAAACCAAGCGTCAGCGTCGCTATGAAGCAGCTAAGAGAAAACGGCTATGTTCATATGGATTCTGACGGCTTTATTACATTGACTGAAAGCGGTTTACAAATCGCGGATAAAATGTACGAGCGGCACAGGCTTCTGTCAGATTGGCTGGTGCAGCTTGGCGTTGATCGGGAAACAGCCACTGAGGATGCCTGCAAAATTGAGCATGTAATCAGCGAAAAAAGCTTTGAAAAAATTAAGCAGCATGTGCCGAAAGATTTTTCCGCAAACGCTCCGGAACGCTGAACTGACGATCAAGACGATCAATATGATCCATAAAGCTTGTTTAGATGAAATGGGGCTGTAAAAAAAAGTCTCCTTTTTTCAAAA
>USLW01000176.1 GCA_900555605.1 uncultured Clostridium sp.
TGCACTCTTCTGGGCAATCCATTCATTCCAGCCGGTTATCATGATGACCTGCGGATCCATTGCAATCGCCATTTCAAATTGAGAGGCAAAGCCGAGACCCAGCCCGGCTGTTTCTGACGTAAACGCAAAATCGTTTTTCCCGTTATTCGGCTGTACGCCTTTTACATAGCTGCGTCCCTTGCTGGTCGACGGATGATGCCCCATGGCTACGGCTATCTGTTCAAAATTCCCATCAGGATCACGTCCCTGATACATATAATATTCTTTAGATTGCTCATCATATCTGATTTCCTGCAGCCAATTCCAGTAACCATTCTCATTTTTCCACGCCCAGCAGCCCCTCACGGTAAAATCCGTTAAGATTTCCCGCATTTCATCAGAAAGATTTGAGGTATTTCCGAAAATCAGCGGTTTTCCTTCCCATTTAAAAAAAAGCTCTTCATATTTATCATAATTTTCCGGCGCGTAAACTGTTCTCAACAGCTTCTTCATATGCGATTCAAGCCGTGTATCGTCATCTCCCGTAAGGAAGCAGATCTGCGGTGTCTGGCCGCCCTCTCTGCGGATCTGCAGCCATGTATCAAAAAGCGTCAAATGTGCTTCATTGAATGTCTCGCTATTTGATATATCCAAGAAAATAAAATCCACACCGGCCGCCTGCAGCATATATGCGTGTTTTCTGTATACCCAAGCATCCGTGTTCCGATAATACCCGAAATACGGTTCCGACCAATATGCCTCTCCGCCTTTTTCTTTTAAATAGCTTTTCAGTCCCGCAATGCCTCTCTCCAGATAAATTCGGGTATTATCCTGGACATGAATTCCCGCTCCTGTAACACATAAAAAATAGAAAATGCCCACATATTTTTCATTCTTTGCCGGACCGGCCGCGTCTCCCACCGCAGTCGTGCGGTTAAGATCGTCCGTGGCTACCCAATTGGTATAATCGACGATTCTCTGACTGCTTTCGGGCAATGTTTGATCAATTTCCGTATAAGTAAACTTCAGATTATCTATGCAGATATTTCCCTGGTTCCGATGGATCCGTACATTCCAGAAGCCTGCACAGTACAATGAGGCTGCGCCGCTTTGCGCCAATACTGCGCCGCCGCTGTCCTTCACGGTCAGCATGCTGTTATCGCCGTGATCAGTATATGCCACGCACGCCATCAGCTCTCCGCCGATCAGGAACTGTATCTCATCAACATAGTCGTTGACTTCGATTCGCTGGAAAGACGATAGATCTGCGCCGTGACTGATATCTACAGAAAGGTCTGCCGCCACACTGGAAATCGTTAGGATATTCTTTTTCAGAAAAAACGTGATCCCCTTATCAGCGGCAGCAGCGTTTTCTTTTATGCCGCGTACTCCAATCTCCAAGCAGCCGTCCTCGATGAGTGCGTCAAAGGATAAAAATCCCGGCTCAAAGCCATAGCGGTCGCCCAAATATTCAGCGCCGCCAATGGAAGCACTGGTATTATTTTTCACGGTTAAAGCGCCGTCCGCGAACACCATTTGTCCCTTTCTTTCGAGGGAAAGAAGCTCATTTTTGGCATAATATGCAGAATCTGTCACAGAGAAATCCAATTCTGCGGTATGTCTTTTAGCGTCGACCCAATCATAGATTCCTTTCTGCGGACGTATCTCGGCGCCTCCGGAAAGATTGCCGGCAGCATCGCCGCCCGCAGCAAATCCTGTCAGTCCGCCGGACACAGATAGAATAAAAAATAAAAATGATGATAAAACACGCTGAAAATGATTAATACGTTTCATAAACTCACCTATATCGTTTATAATATATAAATCCTCTTTTATGCTGTTTTTATTTAAATCAAATCTATATATGACTTTGTATTTTTCTGCACATACGCAGCATTTTCCGCATTCAATTCTCATTTTATTCGCATTTTTAATTATTATATAATAATATTCATATTTTTACAATAGTAAAAACGATCTTTTTTTGCAAAATAATATTTTCGCAATCCGCACATTGACAGCCGGCGCAGGCTCCTCTATACTATCTTTATCCACAGGCAGAATGGGAGTTGGGAAGATGCGGAAAATTTCTTGCTGAATAAATTGCTTGCGAAAAGAATTTCGGTATCGCACAGAACGCTGCGGAAAGCAGGGCGGCGCTTGATTTGTTTTCGTATGCATAAGCAGGAAAGTGAACCGTATGCAGCTGATTCTTTTTCGCCGGAACCGGTAATATGATAACGTACGTATTACACAGGCTGCAGGAAATTGCTTTTCTGCAGCCTTTTTATGTAAAATGGGAGCCGCCCGGGCGCGGCTTCTGCGGTTCCGGTGAGGAAACGAGGGAGTATACCATGTCTTCTATACAGATTACAAACCTGACCTTTTCCTATGACGGCAGTTATGATACCATTTTTGACTCCGTCTCGCTGCGGCTCGATACTGATTGGAAGATCGGTTTTACGGGGAGAAACGGCCGCGGCAAAACGACCTTTCTCAAGCTCCTGCTGGGAAAATATGAATACGCGGGATCGATCTCATACGAAAGCAGCCTTCGTTTTACCTATTTTCCCTTTTCCGTGGAGGATCCCACGCAAAGCGCCGAAGCAGCAGTAGCTGCCGTCAGTCCGGATTCTGCCTTGTGGCAGCTGAAAAGGGAATGCGCGCTGCTGTCGCTGGATGAAGCGGTTTTGAAACGTCCTTTCGGCACGCTGTCTCCTGGAGAGCAGACAAAGCTTATGCTTGCCGCGCTGTTTTTAGACGACCGTCGTTATCTGCTGATCGACGAACCGACAAACCATCTCGATGCCCGGGCAAGAGCGATTGTCAGCGCATATCTGAATACAAAGAAGGGCTTTCTTCTGGTCTCCCACGACCGCTGCTTCCTGGATCAATGCGTGGATCATATTTTATCTATTCACAAGACGAAAATTGAGATACAAAAGGGAAATTTCAGTTCCTGGTGGTGCAATCAGGAACGGCAGACTCAATTTGAGCAAGCTGAAAATGAAAAGCTGGAAAGGGACATTGCACGGCTGTCAAGCGCTGCAAAACGGACCGCGGGCTGGTCAGACCGGCTGGAAAAAACGAAATATGACAGTAAAAATTCCGGGTTAAGGCCGGACCGGGGATATATCGGCCACAAGTCCGCAAAAATGATGAAACGGGCAAAAAGCTTAGCCCGCAGGCAGGAAGCGGCAATCGCGGAAAAAGCGGCGCTGCTGAAAGACATCGAACGCAGCGACAGCCTGCGTATCATGCCCCTGTCCGCTCCGGCCTGCAAGCTGATCACATTAAGCCATGTCTCTTTGTTTTATGGGGCACGACCGGTCTGCGAGAATCTTTGCTTAACGCTGAATCCAGGTGACCGCGTGGCGGTTTCCGGTGAAAACGGTTCCGGAAAGAGTACGCTTCTGAAATTTCTGCGGGGGGAAGACATCAGGTATACCGGCCGGCTTTATAAAACCCCGGGCCTGCGGATTTCCTACGTTTCACAGGATACCTCGGCGCTTGGCGGTACACTGGCGGCCTATGCCCGTATGCGCGGTCTTGACGAAGGACTTTTCAAAGCAATTCTGAATAAGCTCGATTTTTCAAAAGCACAATTTGACAAAGATCTGCGGGACTTCAGCGCCGGGCAGAAAAAGAAAGTACTGATTGCCGGAAGCCTCTGTGAGCGCGCGCACCTGTATATTTGGGATGAACCGCTGAATTATATTGACGTCATCTCCCGCATACAGATAGAAACCCTGCTGCTTTCCTTCCAGCCGACGCTTTTATTCGTCGAGCATGACCCGGCCTTCCGCGCTGCAATTGCAACAGAGGTCCTGAATATCGGAAACGCCAGAGACTGACGGATACCGGTTTTGAAGCTTCTGTTTGATATCGGAGCCGGATCCGCCCCTGCCCGCGCATTTTAAAAAATTTTTATACGTTGAACAATCCGGGGTTCATGAATCGTATTCCTAATGAAAGGGGGCAGCTGTCCGATGTTCGATGCCGCAGGCCAGATCGAATTTGTTTTTGAACAATATGCAGAGCTCATTTTCCATGTTGCATATCAATACACCGGGCAAAAGGCCCAGGCAGAAGACATCACCCAGGATGTGTTTTTGAAATTGCTGCGCACAGCGGCGCAGTTTACGTCCCAAGAGCATTTGAAGGCATGGCTGATTCGTGTTGCCGTTAATCAAAGCAAGGACTATCTGCGCTCCGGCGCCGTAAGAAATACCCAGCCACTGACCGAAGAGATTGCAGCCCGGCACACCGCAGCTGCAGAAGAAGAGGCCTTTCTTTTTGATGATACGGATCGCTACGTCATGGAAAAGCTCGCCTGTCTTGATCCTAAATACCGCATAATCATCTATCTGTATTACTATGAAAACTATAACAGCACGCAAATCGCAGATCTGATGGATATCAGCAGGAATACGGTAAACACTTGGCTGCGCCGCGCCCGCAAACGCCTGCGCATGGAGATGGAAGACTGCGCGGATTGGAGGTAACCGCAATGACCCGTAAGCAATACTGTAAAGCCATAAGTAAAATAAAGCCAGATCCGGCATTTCTTCAGCATACTGCTCATCGGCTGGCAGCACTGCAGCCCGCTGCAGAGGGACTGCCCGATCTGCAGATTGAAATGCATTCCCTGCAGCCGGATGAAGAGGAGCTTCCGCAGCAGCAAAGAAAATTATGCTGCAGGCGGCTGCCCTTTGCTGCTGCGGCAGCATGTCTCAGCGGTCTTTTGATTCTCTGCGCAGTCTTGATTCTTCCGCGCCTCAGTTGGAATGCCGGCGGAAAAGACGGTCCAATTATGCATATTCCGGCAGAATCGCAGCCCCATGAAACGCAGACGCCTCTGCGGCATACCCCCGCATTGCATCATACCCCTGCAGAAGGAGCTTCCGAATCCCCGGTATTGACATCTCCTATCGCAGAACCGACAAAAATGCCGGAGGTCACCACCGCTCCCCCTTTCGGCGTTGTGTTTACGGATTTTCTGACTCCGTTAGCGCTTAATCAGCCCGCCGGGCCGGACACAGATACAAATATTGATTTATATTATTTGCTTGCAGATAACGGTATGCTTACTTTGTACGGCGTCAGGCACGGCGTTACGCAGATTACAGCGCCCGACCACTTGCTGCGCTTCCAAACCAATCTTCCGGCCGATACGATCTATGTTCTGCCGTCAGGAGAAATCACTTATATCTTGGTCAATCAGTATATACCGGCGGATACCGTACCGGCATGTGC
>USLW01000177.1 GCA_900555605.1 uncultured Clostridium sp.
CGTACTCCTTTCTGCCTGCCTCGATCTGGGCCTCGGCATCATCCAGCTGGGCCTTTGCATCGGCCAGCTGCACGTCAATGACCTCCAGCAGCTTTGCCTCAGGGGTTTCTTCCGGCAGCGCAATTTCTAATGATTTGATACCGGTTTCTGTACAGGACTTGATTTTATTTCTCACGTATACTTTTGAAGCGGGATTTTCTCCCACAATTACAACTGCGAGACACGGCTGTGTTCCGGCGGCGGTTAATTCCGCGGCCTGCGCAGCAATTTCTTTTTTTATTCTTGCTGATACTGCCTTTCCGTCAATGGTCATCATACGGATGCTTCCTCCCTTATATCGCGTTTCTATGCTGTTTTATCTTTATGATTGCCCATGCTGCTTTTTGCGGACTGTTGTCCCGTCCCTATGCACCTCCCGGCGGAGGAGCCGCTATGAAAGCAGGTCCTCCGGTATTTCGGAGACAAGTACGTGTCTTGGGTTGTTGCCGTCTTTCACGCTGATGATGCCGTGTGCTTCCATCTGGTCCACTAATCTGGCGGCACGGCTGTAACCTACGCCCAATCTTCGCTGGAGATAGGAGGCAGAGACCTGCTTTGTTTCGATGGCGATTTCAATGGCAGGAATCAACAGCTCGTCGTCAGAGGAAGAAAAACCGCCCTTTTTACCGCCGCGTTCTGCTGCCGCCGCATTTACCTCATCGTTGACACTTTCGTTATAGCTCACTTCGCCTGAGGTTGCTTTCAGATAGTCAACCACATCCTCCACCTCTTTATCGGAAACAAAGCCGCCCTGTACACGTACGGCCTTCATGCTTCCCACCGGATAAAACAGCAGGTCCCCGCGGCCCAGCAGTTTTTCCGCGCCCATATAATCCAATATCGTACGGGAGTCAACCTGTGAGGCGACCTTAAACGCAATCCGGGAAGGGATATTCGACTTGATCAGGCCGGTGATGACGTCTACGGACGGCCGCTGGGTCGCTACCACGAGATGAATTCCGGCGGCTCTGGCCTTTTGGGCGATCCGGTTAATGGAGTCTTCTACCGTGTCTCTGGCCACCATCATAAGGTCCGCAAGCTCATCAATAATAATTACGATACGCGGAAGCCGTTCATATCCGCGTTCCGCGGCGCCGGCGTTATAGGAGACGATGTCTCGGATCCCCTGCTGTGCAAAGGATTTATAACGGTTTTCCATTTCCTGCACGGCCCAGGATAGGGCGGCGGCGGCTTTTTTCGGCTCGGTTACCACAGGAATCAGCAGATGCGGGATTCCGTTATAGATTCCCAGCTCCACGACCTTTGGGTCGATCATGATCAGCCTGACGTCATTCGGAGAGGATTTGAACAGCAGACTGATAATCAGACAGTTGATACATACGCTCTTTCCGGAGCCGGTGGCGCCCGCAATCAGGAGATGAGGCATTTTTGCAATATCCGCCACAACCGGCTCTCCGGAGATATCCTCTCCGAGGCAAAAAGCAAGTCCTGATTTATGATTTAAAAAAGCGTTGGAGTCAATGAGATCCCTTAAATATACCGTCCGGATTTCCTTATTTGGAATTTCTATGCCGATGGCAGCCTTTCCGGGAATGGGGGCTTCAATCCGAATTCCGGGCGCAGCCAGATTTAATGCAATATCATCGGATAAATTTTTAATACGGCTTACCTTTACGCCGGAGTGGGGCTGAAGCTCGTATCTGGTTACGGAGGGGCCTCTTGAAATATGGATTACTTTTGCTTCAATTCCAAAGCTGAGCATAACTTCTTCCAGCTTCTTCGCAACTTTCGTCGCATAGGAACGCTGCTTTTCATGCGTGCCTCGTTCTTCCGCCACACTGTTCAGCAATGAAAACGGCGGTTTATCATAATGAAATGCATTTTGACTGGTAACCAGAGAAACCTCTGCTTTTGTATCAGATGGTTTGAGGGGTGCGCAAGCAGGCATCCGTCCGTCTGTCTCAGTCCGGAGCAGGCCGTTCTCTGCATCAGAATCTGCAAAGACGCCGGATTCTGCAGACTGCCCGAATTGTGCAAATGGAGCAGCCTGTTCCGCTTCTTCCTGTACATCCTGCGTCCGGCGTTTTCTGTCGGAGGAGACAAAAACAATTTCTTCCGCTTCCTCAGAACCGAGGTCAAAATCGACATCGTCCTCTTCATCCGGATCCTCCGGAGCTTTTGATTGGATATTGGTACGCGCTTTAGTGCCTGTGCTGCGCTCTCCGTATGAAAAGGAGGCCGGCTTGGCTTTCTTCGGGTGATCATTCCGAAAACGCTTATGTACTTTTTGCACCCAGGTTTTTGAGGTAGTGAATGCATCCGCGGTTTTTTTTGCAAAACTGACGAGGGATAATGAAAATAACAGCATGGCGCATATAATTGTGGCAGGAGTCAAAATCACGAAGGCTCCCGGTCTTGCCACGTATTTTTGAAGCAGAATGCTAAGTCCGCCGCCGAAGATTCCGCCTGTTTCGCTGGTCCAGAGGGCTTCTAAAACTGCGCCGAAGGACTGATAATGCGTATTCTCCGCATTATATGCGAAGGTATACACCAGCGCGGACAGAAATAACAGAAAACCGGCGAATAATAAGCAGTTGTGGAGGCGCAGCAGCGATTCCATTGTTCCCCGCAGCATCCGCCAAGAGAGTACAAAAAGCATAGCCAATAATAGCACGGTAGTCAGCTGACCAAAGAGACCATATAAAATGGACCGGATCAGATTTCCAACAGTACCTGCCTTGCCGAATAAAGATAGAATTACAAAAATTCCTGCCGCAAACAAAATGACTGCAATAATTTCTTTATAGCTTTTGGATTTCCTAATTGTGACTTCCTTTGCAGCCGGCTTCTTGCCTGTATTTTTCTTTTGTTTCTGATTCCCCGCCACGCGCGTTCCTCCTTGGTCTGTAAAATACGCCAGACTCATTATATCTGATTCTGTCTTTTTTTCAAGGTTTTCCGGCAGGATTTTAAGCGCAGGGCCGAATGGCTGCCGGAGGCAGCGGCAGATGAATTCGAAAAGAATCGCAGCGCAGAGCTGATTCCGGCATTTGCTTTGCTTTTGGTACATGAAATATTGCGCCAAAAGCGCAGCGCCCCGGATCCGCATTCTGCGGGCCCGGGGCGTCGGTCCGGTGTTTCTGTATCAACTAACACATTGCGTAGTTACGCGTTTGTTTCGGCTCTACCATAAGCCTGATTGCCGTGCGCTCCTCGCCGTCGATATAAATGTCGGCAAACGCAGGGATACATACTAAATCAATTCCGGTCGGTGCAAGAAACCCTCTTGAAATCGCAACCGCTTTTACTGCCTGATTCAATGCCCCTGCTCCGATTGCCTGGATTTCCGCGCCGCCTGTTTCCCGCACCACGCCTGCCAGCGCCCCTGCAACCGAATTTGGATTTGATTTTGCTGAAACCTTTAACACATCCATACTTGTTCCTCCTCATTCCTGTAATGGATAACTGATGAATAAGATTGCTAAGAGAAATCTCTTATGCTTATATGATACAGCATATGCCGAAAAAAGCTATTATTTCCCAAACCTTCTCATATCCGGAATCTCTGAAAAGTGCTTAAGAAACGCAAAAAAATAAGTTGAAAAAATTTTGGAGCAAGGGAAAACTTCCCATTTTATTTCCCGAGCGTACCAGGTGGAATCCGGCAGGCTGATGTCGGACTGCGCAGCAGCACGGAAGAAGCCGAAAGGAAAAGCATTTGTTGTTTTTTTTAGGAAAATTTGCGTCTTCTCCCGTTTTGTTATATACTAACTTTTGATAAAGAATTCCTACGATTATTACTGATCGGCTGTTTTCCCGGTGTCCCTGTATGACGTTGATCCGCAGGGCAGAGGCGGATGGCATGACAGCAGATATCACGCAGTATGCAGCGCCGTATCCCGGACGGAAAAGAGGAGGAAGTTTATGAAAAAGCAAATGCGGCAAAATGATTCTCGTGACCGGCTTCGGCCGGAGCGGCTTCATTCCGAGATCAAACATGCGCTCTCTCCGTATTTAAGAAAAATGCGGCGGGAGGCTCTGCTGAAAGCCGCTGCCGCCGGCGCCTGCTGCGGGGCTTCAGGAGGACTGCTGATCGTCGGCGCTTCCTTTTTATTACCCTGTCGGATTCCCTTTTTGTACGGATGGATGGCGGCCGTTGGGATCACGCTGATGGCGGCGTTTTTATTTTACCTGCATAAGCGTCCCGGCTTACGGGAGGTTGCGCGAAGGCTGGATCAAGCCGGCATGCATGAACGGGTGAGCACCATGCTGCAGTATGCGGAAGCAGAGAATGCCTTCTGCCGCCTGCAGAGAGCGGATACCATCCGAAAACTGCAGGATTTCTCTCCAAAGCAAATGCGTATGCACATTTCCGCCGGTTTAGCCGCCGCCTGTCTTGTGCTGACGGCTGCGTTTACTGTAATGGGCTTTCTGCCGAATCAAAATCAGCAGGCCATTGCGGCACAGGAAAAACAAGAGCAGCTGACCGCGGAGCAGACAAAAGAATTGCTGGAGCAGTTAAAGAAAAAGGTGGAGGAAGCAAAGCTGCCGGCGGAGCTGAAAGAACAGGCGGACACCATTTTGGACCGACTCGGAGAGGCGCTTGCAGAGGCGTCGCCTGCAACTGAGAAGCTGGCTCAAATCAGCCAAGCGTCTGAGCAGCTGGACCGGCTGATAGAGAAAGCCCGGGGGGCTGAACGCAAGGATGCGGGAGATCGTTTGCAGCAGGCGGCGGATACGGCCGGCTTGCCCGAATCAGATGCGCTCCGGAAATTAGCGGAAGCCATTGAATCCGGGGATCAGAGTAAAATACAGGAATCTGCGGATGGCTTGCAGAAAGCCCTGCAGGAGTTAGCAAAGAACGGCAATACAGAGCAACTGAAAGAAAGACTTGAGACACTTTCCGAGGTAACCGGACAGGCGGCCGGCCAAATGAAGGATCATTTATTTAAGGAAGCCATAAAGGAATTATCAGATGCATTAAAAGATCTGGAAAATAAGCTTGCCTCCGGCGAGGTTCCCGAGAATCTCGAACAGCTGATAGAGGACGCCTTGTCATCTGCTGCAGAGACACTTCAAGACAGCGTATCGGAACAGACAGAACAGCAGCGCACGCTTCATGCTCTACTGCAGCAGCTGAAACAAAATGAGCTGAACGCGCAGAAAGACGGCGACCGGACCGGAGAACAGCAAAGCGGCGAGGGTCAGGGCAGC
>USLW01000178.1 GCA_900555605.1 uncultured Clostridium sp.
GCAGCGGCAGGGTCCTCCATCAGCGGATAAAGCACAAAAACCAATCCTGTGTCGGGGTCCTTCATGAACTGGTACGCACCGCTGTCGGCTTCCCACCCCTTGGGATAATAGATTCTGAAAAAAAATCGGGAAACATTATACATCTCCGACAGATCCTCCGCGCCGGACGAATCTGCGTCTTTATCAAGTTTATCTTCTCTGAAACGGCTGACAAACACAACAGCAAGCACGAGCACCATGACCAGTGCAATGGCGGCTATAAAGGTTTTCCTTTTATATACCCATAAATTTCTCACAAACGTCATCCTAACCTGTTATGAAGTCGCCGTTAGTATACCATAAAAAACAGTTTGGTACAATGCTGTCCCAGCCCGGAAGGATGCTTCTCCAGCTTGCGGAGATCTCCCCGGTAATTTGACATTCATTCGTGAAGCCGAAACACGACAAAGCCCGCTCCCAGCATTTCTCTATATCGGTTCAGCAAGGATTCGTTATATGCATACTCTTCAATATCGCAGCCGAATCCGTCTGTACTCCGACGGTACGATTGCATACGCGCGTTTGAACATCTTCGTAAAAAAGCTCTGAGAAGCAAAGCCGGTCATATCGGCAATCTCCACCAGCGAATAATCCGTCGTCTGCAGAAGACATGCTGCCTGTTCCAATCTGCACTGAATCTGATATTCCTTCGGCGTCTTACCGAGATATTTTTTGAATTGGCGTGAAAAATACGTTCTGTCCATATAATGCCGGGCTGCAAGCTCCGATATTTTAGACTCGGAAGCATAGTTTTCATGAATGTAATTCATACTGTCCACAAGCCACTGGGGATATGACCGCTGATATATGATACCGCGGCTGCACAGCAAAGTGCTCAGAAACTGTGTGATATACATATTGATCCGCAGCTCATTTTCCAGGTACGGGACATTGATATTGCTGTTTATCTTCAGAAGCAGGCCCTCACATTCCTCCGTATCCTCACAAGAAATGATGTGAAATTCATTCTCATTCCACAAGTTTTCATAATATTCGCACAAGGTGCCTCCGATATTCATAAAGCAGAAGCGCCACTGCTGACCTGCGCATTCCACCTTCGTAACCTCTCGGTTGCTCGTAAAAATAGTATCCCCCGGCCCGACAGATTTCGTCTTATTTCGATATGTAACCCTGCCGCTCCCCTCCAGTGTCAGCAGCACACAAAAGCTGCTGAATCCGTGATGTACGCAGTTAAAAAGCTTGCCCTCTCTGTAATATCCTGTAGAAGTCACAAAAAAGGGCAGTCTGATATTACTGATGATTTGTTTGTTGATGACGTCATGGGGCTCATCGATACTGTCACAACGGATGACCTCATACATATCTGAATCACCTCGTGTTCTCTTGTTTCATAAAAAAATAATATCATAGAATTTTTCTGATGTCTACAGACTTTCTTTTTCAGGATAGGCAAGTCTGTACAGTCGTCAATGATCGTTTACACTTTTTAGATGACTCTGCCTTGTCAAGGGTAGACCGGCCTTGACAACGTGCTTTGCGATATAATATCATCCCGGGGTTTTTCCCATTCTTTGGGGAAAGCCCCCCCTTATAATCTTAGTTCATTAAAACATTACGCATAGATAATCTTCCAGAACTTCGTCCGGACGCTTGAAGCCCAGACGGATTTTTACAGCTCCATTCGACTTTTGGTTGTATTTTGCCGGCTGCCAGCGGCTATCCTCCAAATTGTACGTACGCATCTTTTTGTAAAATCTCCGCGCATCTATCCGAGGCTGTCTTTCTACCTTTCCGTTGTGCCTCGGTGTCGCAATTCCTATCCGTTTGTAAATAATCTCATTCTCATCCAAGCCCTGTTCAAACAACGTCTTATGCCCTACTTACCCGAAAGCGATCTGCTGTTCTTGTAACATTGTGTTTCACTGCATATTTCAAAACATATAGAATTCGTTCACAAAAATGTAAAAATTCACATAAGAAGGCTTTCGTCACTTTTGTTTTTTCTCACTTAACTCGCTGCTATCATGCATTTCCCGACTCAGCGGCGGAGGAATCTTCCGTAGAATCCGTTTCCGGTTCTCCCGAGGATATTGAATCGGAAGCAGTAGAGTTATCCGTCGTTTTCTGTTCTTCCAGCATATTTTCCCTATTTGATTGCGATGTTTCTAAAGTATCCGAAATGCTTTCCATCGGTTCGGACGATACATTCAACTCCGGCTGTTCTGATAAGTTTGAATCAGCGGCAGGGATTTCCCAATCCTCCGGTGGGATTTTGATGATCTGACCGATGCGGATCACATCCGGGTCGGCAAGGCCATTATAGGCCGCGAGCTTTGCGACAGTTACGCCGTATTTCTTTGCGATACCGAACAGCGTATCGCCTGACTGCACGGTATAGGCATCGCTTATTTCTGTTTCTGTCGAAGGCTCGGCGGGAATGGGACCAGGCGTTGTATTGTCGATGACGGGAACCATGTTTGGCTCATGGACTGACGCGTCGACTGTATTCTCCGCGTCTGTTGCTATATCATGGATAATTTGCTCTTCTGGCACATCTTGTTTGATGCTGCCCCAAACGCCGGTAAAGGTGTATGTATCGGTTTCTGTAATCAGCAGCGTGATCGTGATGCTTTCGCCGGGCTTAAAGGTTTGGGTGCAGTACGTAACGGATTTGTCCTCATTTTCGATCAAGCAGTAACCGCCGCATTCCTTTACAGAGCCGGCCGCATTTAGCTTGACCGTATAAGTAGTTTCGGCTTTCAATTCATAGCCGCCGTTTGGCTGCTTATTAATTTTATGATCACCGTCAACGACCGATTCCACGGTCACTTCATAATATGCAGCCGTCATCTTCTGCGGGGGAGTCTGAACGCTTGCGGAGTACCATGCCCATGTCATTCCGCATACGCAGACAAGGCAGATGCAGAGGCAAAGGAGGGACGGCATGAGCAGCGGAACAATGCTGTCCTTGCGTTCTTCCTTCTTCGCGTGATCGCCTCTGCGAAAGAAGAAACGGTATATGCGCATCACATTCTTTTCGTTGACAAAGGGGATCCGCATGAGGTAATGACACCGCAGCTCGCCGCGCCAGCGGCGGTATTCCTTGTAGCTGTCGGCATGGTCCATTTTATAGCAAATGTATCGGGCGTCCTCTTTAAATGCTTTCATTAAAGATGTTAGCTTCGCAATCAATAAAACAAGCATAGCCGTTGCGATAATAAGCGCGATTATCATAAACTCACCGTTCATAAAAGACGTCTCCTTTTGATTCATATTTTCCCGGCAATCAAAAGGCACAAACAGTATTTGGCTTATGCCCTTTGATTGCCGTTCTCCCTTTGGGAGAACGGACTAATTTGTTATTACTTTACATATGCGCCGACAAGATCAGTGCCCGTCCAGTAAGTTTTAGCATCCTCTACGGTTGCATCATCCATACCGCCTTTAACTAATTTAATCGCTGCACCGGAAGTGTTAACTTCTCCAACCGTACCATTACTGTTCCAGCCGACAAGTGCACCGATGGCATTCCAAGTCTCGTTATATGGCCCCGCGCACTGTTCCCATGTGATCGTAACAGTTCCTTTTAATGCACAAGCATCGATTGTGCCGCCTTCTACCTGTCCTGCGAACGCGCCTGCCTGACAGCCGGAAGCGGTCACATTGTTCAGAGTGAGGTTTGTGATTTTACCGCCACCGAGATAAGAGACAAATCCGGATTTTCCGGATTTTCCCTGCATACAAGTCAGATTGCTGATGGTATGTCCCTGTCCGTCAATATTGACAAAGTGACCGTTCATTGATCTCCATGCAACGCCTGACATATCAATATCATCGGTAATCGTAATGTTGCATATATAGCTTTCGTTATGGGCAATAACCCCAGCGATGTCCAAATCATTCAAAAGCATCAATTCATCAACTGTCGCAACGGAAAGAGATTTCAGTTTATCGTTATTTGAATAACTAACCCGATCGCCGAAAATCATTTCAACATAAGCTCTATCGGTTTTGGAAACCTTATTCCAGGTGCCGTTATTATTCGTTCCGAGAGTCGCATGAACCTCTCTGTTATTAGAGTAAGTAGGAAGTACAACTGCATTTGTATCATCGTTATAGATAAGCAATGCACTACATGCCTCTACTCCCTTGTTATTAAAAGTATTACCTGTGATGGTGAGTGCCGAGTAATCCGTGCTGACGCCAATGGTATTCAAGGCAATTGCATGACCGTGATCGTCACCCGCAGTATAGTTGAAGGTGTTGCCGGTAATAGTGGTAACTGTAGACGTAGGATCTGCCTTCTCACCCTCGGACCACGCAATCTGAAGCATGGTATTGTTAAAGGTACAGTCTTTTACGGTAATCGCCAAATTTGTATTCGGAGTAATATAAGGGGAGATGCCTTCAAATACACAGTTTTCATAGGTAGCGCTGCCGGTTGATATCCCCCAAGTGTCGCCTTTTTTAAATGCAGCGTTCTTAATAGTAATGTTCTTTCCGGAAAGGTCGTTCAGCGTATTGATCGTAATGGTATATCCGTTGCCGTCCACAACCATATTCTCAGGAAGATTGTTGCGACCATTCAGGGTAATGTTACCGTTCAGAACGATACTCTTTCCTTCCGTAACCGCAGCCTTAAACGCAGTCTCAGTGCTAACGGCAGCGTACCCTTGACGAGTCAGCTCGTCTACGCGAGCATCCGGATTAACCGCATTTATATCATAATCATTGCCAAAACTATCATTCTCATACGGGGTCTGAGTAGCAAAGAGCGTTACGCCAAGGTCGATAGAAGGCACAACATCTCCACGATAGTTTGCCTCATTGTCTACAGTAGTGGGCATATAAACGACCAGTGCGAAGTAGGACTTCTCATCAGTCACTGCCATAGTCTGCTCTTCACTATAGCCTGCGTTGAGTTTCTTTGCGCCATTAACGGCTTTGATTGCTGCTTCACGGTTAGCAAAAGTTGCTGCCTGCTCTGATACAATGCCGAATTCAAGAATCTCGGAAAGCTTAATTTCATTGCCCATAACACTCGTACCGATCACGGTATCAGTGAAGTTCATGCCGAGCTTGTACTTGAACGCAAGCGTTCCGAGATTGCTCAGGCGGAAATAAACAACTCCGGCGGTTCCGGGTTCCCAAAGGGTAATGCCGCCGAAGATATCTTCT
>USLW01000179.1 GCA_900555605.1 uncultured Clostridium sp.
TCCCAGCATGCTCTTGTCCCAAAGCGTGATTACCAGCTGTCTCGGTTCCGGAGAGGATATGTTGGACATCTGATGCACGGGAGTGTTGGTACCGTAATAATCGACGTAAATCCTTTCCAGAAGCTTAGGGTTTGCGCGTCCGGGACGCACAAGCGAATATTCCGACTTCATATAGTCCACAGCCTTGAAAATCCCTTCTTCGAGTCCGAGAAAAAGCTGTTCTATCGCAGGGTGTTGATAATCCATAATTCAAATCTCCTCATTTATATTTTTTACTCAATCACCGTACCGACGTCTCTGCCTTCAACTGCGTTTACGATACCGCAGGGCTTTCTTCCGTCAAAAACGAGTATGGGAATTTTGTTTTCCTTGCACATGGAAATCGCTGTCGTGTCAAGCGCTTTCAACTCTTGCTTTATGACTTCCATATATGATATTCTATCATATTTTTTGGCGTTTGGCACCAATTTGGGGTCAAAATCATAAATGCCGTCTATATTTTTGGCGCAAAGCAGAATTTCGGCATGAATTTCCGCCGCGCGCAGAGCGGCCGTCGTATCGGTGGAAAAGTAAGGATTGCCGGTGCCGCAGCCGAAAATGACCACGCGGCCCTTTTCCAAATGGCGCGTTGCTCTGTTCCGTATATATAATTCTGCAATCTGCCGCATCTCAATGGCAGTCTGTACACGAACCGGAATGCCTTTCTGTTCTAATGCATCCGCCAGCGCCAATGCGTTCATAACAGTTGCAAGCATTCCCATATGATCCGCTCTCGTACGGTCCATCTGCTCATTCTGTTTTCCGCGCCAGAAATTCCCGCCGCCGACTACAAGACCGACTCGTACGCCCATATCACATATTTCTTTGATATTCGTACAGACAGCCTCCAAGGTTCCCGCATCGATTCCGAATCTGCCGTCTCCTGCCAGCGCCTCTCCGCTGATTTTGATCAGAACCTTCTCATATACCGGTTGTCTCACCAAAGTCACCCCTCATCCTCATTTTCAACATTACATAGGAAACATAAGACCGTTTTATAGAAAAGCTTATAAAAAAAGGGAACTGAGGACAGCTCCCTTTTTCAGCGACGCCATTACTTCAGCTGCTTCATGACCTCGTCCGCAAAATTCTCTTCTTTTTTTGTAAGCCCCTCTCCCATCTCATAGCGAATAAATCGTCTTACGCTGATTTTCTCGCCAATTGTTGCAATCAGGCCGTTCAAAATATCGGAAACCTTTTTCTCCGGATCCTTAACAAAGGATTGCTCCATAAGGCAGTATTCCTCATAGAACTTTGAAATCCGGCCCTCTACCATCTTATCCACAATTTTCTCCGGTTTTCCCTCGTTCAGCGCCTGTGCGCGCAGCACGGCTTTTTCTTTTTCAATATCTTCTGCCGGCACATCCTCTTTGCTGACATACAACGGACTGGAAGCAGCAATCTGCATAGCAACGTCCTTTACAAAGCTGCGGAACAGATCGTTTCTGGCAACAAAATCCGTTTCACAGTTCACCTCAACCAAAACGCCGATACGGCCATTTCCGTGAATATAAGACTCCACTATACCTTCGCTTGCAATTCTTCCCGCCTTTTTAGCCGCAGCGGCCAGCCCCTTCTCACGCAGATAATCTGCCGCCTTATCCATGTCTCCGTTGGTTTCTGCCAGAGCCTTCTTACAGTCATTCAAACCTGCGGAGGTTCTCTCACGCAGTTCCTTAATCATCGCAGCGCTAATCGTCATATTACATCATTCCTCCCTTTACGCTTCTTCACTTTCTTCACTGAATTCTTCCGCTTTATCATTTTCATATGCTTCTAAAGGCATATCGCCGGCATCGCCCTCACGGCCCTCGATCACAGCATCGGCCATTTTTGCGGCAATCAGCTTTACAGCGCGAATCGCGTCGTCATTTCCGGGAATGACATAATCCACTTCGTCCGGGTCACAGTTCGTATCTACGATGGCAACAACAGGAATCCCCAATTTTTTTGCTTCCATGACCGCATTTTTTTCAACTCTCGGATCTACTACGAAAATGGCGGCCGGAAGACCGTTGATTCCTTTGATACCGCCTAAGTTCTTTTCCAGCTTATCCCGCTCACCTTTTAATTTGATGACTTCTTTTTTAGGAAGACGCTCGAATATTCCTTTCTCTTCCATCTCATTGAGCTTATTCAGCTTTTCGACACGCTTTTGGATAGTTTTGAAATTGGTCAGCATCCCGCCTAACCATCTGTTGTTGACATAATACTGCCCGCATCTCTGCGCTTCCTCGACAATGGAATCCTTTGCCTGCTTTTTGGTTCCTACAAAAAGCACAGATCCGCCCGATCTGGCGACGTCTACCAAAAAGTAATACGCCTCGTCAATCTTTTTTACCGTCTTCTGCAGATCGATAATATAGATTCCGTTTCTTTCAGTGAAAATGTACTCCGCCATTTTGGGGTTCCATCTTCTGGTTTGGTGTCCAAAATGCACACCTGCTTCAAGCAACTGCTTCATTGAAATAACAGCCATGATCAATTCCTCCTTTTGTTTTAAACCTCCGGTTCTCTCAGCTCCGCATACGAAACCGAACAGCTGTGCGATCTCTATCAACGCAGGCAGCAATCAGCCAACCATAACGGATCAAAAACCGTGTGTATTTCAACAGCGTCAGTCATTATACCAGAATCCGGAACAGCACGCAAGCCGAAAATTACGAAAAGTTTCGTTTTGTTTTCTTTTCTGCCGCGCTCTGCAGCATGCGTTTGCGATGCTTTGCCGTGGTTTGCTTCTCTTTTTTTGCAGTTTGGCTTTTCGGCTGCGCCGACCGTTTTTCGGCGCACAGCACGTAATAGCCGTTTTCGCGGATTACGCGGACACCGCCGAAAACAGATGCCATTTTATTTTGATACCAAGGCAATCTTTTCACGACGAGCATCATTCTGCCCCCGGGATTCAGGCAGTGAAAGCCCTTTTCGATAAACCGTTTCGCTACGCTGAAATCCGTATGGTACGGCGGATTTGACAGGATCAGATCATACATCGTATCAGAAACAGCCTCCACACCGTCGCCGCATACGATTCTGATATCCGCAAACCCGTTCTGCAACGCGTTTTCTTTTGCCAGACGTACAGCTTCCGGGTCGCTGTCTACCATACAGACATGCGCCGCGCCCGCAACACATGCGGCTGCAATTCCGATCAGACCGTATCCGCACCCCAGATCCAAGATTTTGCCGCATTCTTGAAACTGCGTATGCTGCAGCAGTGCCAGTGAGCCCGGGTCTGCCTTCCTCGGGGAAAACACCCCCTCGTTAGCGGCAAACCTCAGACAATGTCCGTACAGGATTTCTTCAAATATAAAAATGCCCAAATTTCTGCCTCCATCACATCAGATCCAGGATACAGGCCGGATACGGCGGAACCGGAATCAGCGGCGTTTGATCAGCCCCTTCTCCTTTTGCCCTGACTCCGATTTGCGCTCATCAGAGTTCGTGCACCAGCCTAACAGAAATATTATAACAGTGATCGTGAAAATGAGATAGAGGGATTCCCCGGATTTTTTTACAGACTGGCCGATCAGCATCATCAGCAGCGCCCGCGGAAACGTACCTGCCAGCGACAGCAGTAAATAGCTTTGGAATGGATATCTTATGCTTCCAAGGTAAACGCTCGTCAAATCGGTAGGCGGAACGCCGCAGAAGCGGAGCAAAAACAGATGCCGCTTTTTCGGAAGAAGCCGCTGTCTGCCGAACAGCCTGCGGAAATATCTATTCAAAAAGCGCCCGTCCATGAACGCTCCCATGGCGTAATTGATGCAGAATTGTAAAACCATCCCTGTCAGCAGAAGAATCCCCCCCGGAACCGGTTGAAACAGCAGGCCTGCCGTCAGGTACAAAACAGTGGGCGGAATCACAAAAACAGTAACTGATTTTACGGTAAACAGCAGCAGAACCAGTCCTGCCGCGCTCCAGGAGCCTTCTCTTTCAGCGGCAAATTTTTCAGCATGAAATGCCGTAAAAAACGTATAGACAAATATCGCGAACAGGACGGCTGCAATTACAAACAGGACTTTGCTTCTGCGTGTTTTTTTCAAAAAAAATGTCCTCCGGCATAAATGCTGCGAATTTGACATCGCGCAATACATATACTATAATCACAGGACGAAAAACATTCCTGCAGAGAATTACATAATATAGAAATATATAATATAGAAATATAGTGTAAAATAAGGAGCCTGCAATGAAGCATTGTGAAGATATAAAGAAAGAAGATTTGACCGGAGATTCGTTTTTTCTGTCTCCCGGTGCACATATTCATTTTATCGGAATCGGCGGGTCCAGTATGAGCGGGCTGGCCCAGATCACAGCCGCCAGAGGATATCGGGTCACCGGATCCGACAGAACCGATTCTGATAAATTAAATAAGCTGCGCGGTCTCGGCATTGAGATATGCATCGGTCACGATGAAAAAAATCTGTCTCCGGCCTGCAGCCTGGTCGTATACACATTGGCAATTGCAAAGGATAATCCGGAATACTGCAAAGCGTGCAAATTGGGAATTCCGACAATCGAACGCGGCGTCTATCTCGGCATTCTGACAAAAGAGCATCCTTATTCAATCGCAGTTTCCGGTACGCACGGAAAGACCACCACAACTTCCATGATCGCCTCTATCCTCATTTCCGATCACAAAGAGCCAAGCGTACATTTAGGCGGTGTTTTTCCTCGGATCGGCGGAAATATTTTAGCCTCTCCCGGACCCTATTTTGTAACAGAAGCTTGCGAATACCATGAAAACTTTCTGAATCTGTTTCCCTATGCAGGCGTTATATTGAATATTGAGGCGGAGCATTTAGATTATTACCGCGATATTTCGCAGATCAAGCAGGCATTTATGAAATTTGCACGTCTGCTGCCGGCAGACGGCTTTCTGGTGGTTTGCGGACAAAATCAAGTTGCGTTAGAAGCGGCATCTGCTGCCGTCTGTCCGGTGACTACATACGGATGTGCCGCAAGTGCGGAAGAAAGCCCGTACGAATATACAGCGATTGATCTGCAGGCAAACGAACGCGGGACCAGATTTCAGATCTGGAAAGAGGGCCGATTTTTCACGGAAATTTTTCTTCCGATACCCGGCAGGCACAATGTGCTGAACGCCCTTGCCGCCGCGGCAGTCTGT
>USLW01000180.1 GCA_900555605.1 uncultured Clostridium sp.
TCCAACCCCGGCCGACACTGCAGCCTCCCCCATAACTAAAGCGCCTACAATACTAATCGTTTGTCCGATAGGCTTGGGAAGCCGCAGCCCCGCCTCTTTCAATATTTCAAAAATCAGCAAAAATACAACAGTTTCGATTAGCGCTGTAAATGGCACGCCTTCCCTGGCCGCTGCCATAGTAAAAAGCAGAGAGGTCGGAATCAATTCCTGATGGAATGTAGTCAGCGCTACATACAGGCTCGGCGCAAGAACCGATATAAAAAAGGAAATGAAACGGAATATACGGATGAGAGACGAATATGCGGATCTTCCGTAATAATCTTCTGCAGCCTGAAATGCCTCTAAAAATAAATAAGGCGCAGTCAGTACAAAAGGGGTGCCATCCACGATAATTCCGATCCGCCCCTCCAATATTTTTGCGGCTAAGACATCCGGTTTTTCCGTATGACCGAGAGTGGCAAAAATAGACAGCGGCGCATCTTCAATGAATTGTTCTATATAGCCTGATTCCAATATTGCATCCGTATTGATCGCCTGTAAGCGCCGTTTTGCTTCATCAATCAGCTTCTGATTGGCCAGGCCCTTAATATATACGATATTTACCAGTGTCTTTGTTTTTTGGCCAATCCGCATATTTTCAAAGGTTAATGCCGGATTTCGGATTTTACGCCGGATCATTGCCGTATTGGATCTAAGATTTTCATTAAAGCTTTCTTTGGGGCCGCGTACTACAACTTCCGTGCTCGACTCGTTGATTGACCGAATTTCATATCCTTTTGAACTAATGATAATGCCTGTCGTACAGCCGTCAAGAAGCAGGACCGTATCTCCCATCAGACAGCCTTCAACCACCTGATTCATGTCCGCCGCTTCCTCAATATCTCCGACTGACAAAAGTAATTCCTTTAAAATCCTGATATTTGCATTATCATGGGCGGCTTCGTCCGGTTCCGTATTTTCCTCCGCCTTCGCGCCGTCCTTTTCTCCGATAAACAGGTCCCCACCTTGACTATCTGGATCATCAGCAAAGTTCCTACCCTGTTTTTTTTCTTTCCCTTTGTTCCGTCTGTTTCGTCTTTCTCGTCTGCTCTGCTGAAGGTATTTTACGTTTCTCTCCGGTTCAGCCTCTTCGCCCGCCTCCGCCTCGTCGTCCATTTCTGTTTTTTTTTCACATGAACCATTGAAAAGTGTACGACCATACATCAGGGGCTGGATGATATCATTATTGATCACATCGCTGTCCGCCAGGCCATCTACAAAAATCAGCAGCACCTTTTGCGGCTCCGATGATATTTTCTGTTGGTTCGCCCTCTGTTCAAACAGGGCCCCACCCTGATTGCGGCTCTGACTCTTGAGATTGTTTCTCAGGTCAAACTGAAATTCACGGAATCTTACATCTGTTGTGTCTTTGAATAAGTTTTTTAGGTATGTGCGGTTTTGATTGATATTAGCAGAAATTTTCCCCAAGCCTTCTATTTCACCGTAGCTGCCGTATGGAGCCGAATTCTGTGCGGCAGCTCCTTCTGCGCCGGAAGCGGAAGACTGCTTTCTATATTGTCTGTATTTTATTTTGCTTACAAGGTAGTCCAGCATGGATGTTTCACTTCTTTCGATAAAAATAATACAAACAGAAACAGCACTGATATAAATCGTGCTTATTTTTACCGAATTCGCTTGATTTATGAAACATACGCTGTTGTAAAAAAAGGAAACCCTTAAAAAAACGGATTTCCTCTTAAAATAAGTCACATCAAATAAATCAGAATCTTTATATGAATCAATTTCAGCAGGTCTGATCTGCAAATTTTTTTAAAATGTAAAGTCCGACCCTTCCGCTTTTTTCCGGATGAAACTGACAGGCAAAAATTTGCTTTTGGGCAACAGCGGAATGAAACGAAACACCGTAGTCCGTATAGGACGCAACGATATTTTCATCCTGCGAGCGCAGATAATAGGAATGAACAAAATAGACATAAGCATTTTCCATATCTTCCAGCAGACTGCCGGCTTTTGTTCTCTCGAGGGAATTCCAGCCTACATGCGGGACCTTCAGCCCCGGCATCTCAGGGAAGCGTACAATCGTGCCCTTAAAAATGCCCAGCCCGCTGACTCCCGGACTTTCCTCACTCTGTTCAAACAACAGCTGCAGCCCCAAGCAAATCCCCATAAACGGACGGCCGCATGAAATGACATCATAGATCGTGTTCACCAAATTCCGGCTCACCTGCCGTCCGCTACACAGGACCCGACCCTGGATTGCATCCATTGCCTCTCCGAAAGATCCTACCCCTGGCAGAATTACCCGGTCTGCAGACAAGATCTCATCCCGATCTCTGGTAATAACGCAATTTACATGCAAGGCATGCAAGGCATTTTTAACACTTAACAAATTTCCGGCCCCATAATCGATTACTGCAACCATGGCAAACAGGCTCCCACCCTTTCATTACTCCTTTATAATCGCATCCTCGCGTTTCGGGCCGTTCGTCACGATGGTCACCGGCACTTCCAGCTCTTTTTCAATAAACTCAATATATTTTCTGCAGTTTACCGGCAGCTCGGAATAGGTGCGAATTCCGCGGATATCACATTTCCAGCCGGGCAGAGAAACCAAAACCGGTTTTGCTTGCTCCAGTTTTGCGTTCACAGGAAAATGCTTTGTCACTGCACCGTCGATTTCATACCCTACACAGACCTTTAGCTCATCCAAATATCCAAGCGCATCCAGAACCGTCAATGCCGCTTCTGTCGCGCCCTGTACACGGCAGCCGGAACGGGATGCCACGGCATCAAACCAGCCCATACGTCTCGGCCGTCCCGTAGTCGCGCCGTATTCTCCTGCATCGCCGCCGTTGCGACGCATAATCTCCGCTTCTTCACCAAATATCTCACTGACAAACGGTCCTGCACCCACTGCGCTGGAATAAGCCTTTACAACAGCGGTAATCCGCTGTATCTGGTGCGGCGCCACGCCAGCCCCGATCGTACCAAATCCCGCAACAGTATGCGAAGAGGTGGTAAAAGGATAAATTCCGAAATCAGGATCCTTCAAAGAACCGAGCTGTCCTTCCAGTAAAATGTTTTTACCGGCAGCTACAGCCTCTCGGACCACTTCAAAGGTATTGCACACATAAGGCGCAATTTGCTCCCGATATCTCATCAGAGTCGCAAAAACCTCCTCCAAAGATAATTCCGGTTTATGATAAAGATGCTTCAGCAGCACATTTTTCACTTCGAGGATCCCGGTCAAGCGTTCCTTCAGACGTTCAGGGTAAAACAATTCGCATACCGGAATTCCGATTTTAGCGTATTTGTCTGAATAAAATGGTGCAATTCCAGATTTGGTTGAGCCAAACTGGCGGCCTGCCAGACGTTCCTCCTCATATTGGTCAAACAAAATATGATAGGGCATGACGATCTGCGCCCGTTCGGAAATCAGAATCTTCGGACAAATTCCCTTTTCCTTCAAATTGTTCATTTCCTTAACGAACATGTCAACATTCAAAGCCACACCATTGCCGATAATATTTGTCGTATGGCTGTAAAACACACCGGAAGGCAGTAAATGCAGTGCAAATTTTCCCCGGTCGATAATAATTGTATGTCCGGCATTTGCGCCGCCCTGAAAGCGGATAACCATATCCGATTCCGCCGCATACATGTCCGTAATTTTACCCTTTCCCTCATCGCCCCAATTGGCGCCGACAATTGCTCTAATCATAACATCCTCCATAACCTGCGCTATGCGATTTCAGTCGCTGCATGCCGCGCGTATTTGTCACTGCTGCGGAAAGCCGCTCCGCAGAAAATTCCCCTTGGTGATACCATCCATAAATCTACAGCCGCCGGTCATACGTTGAGTTCTGCCTGCATGCCGAGCACTTTGGCCAGGGCTGCGTAGCCGTCGCGGGCGATGTATTCGCCGATGTTCTCGGGGTCGATGAACCCGCAGTTCCGCAGGGCGATGCGCAGCTGCGGCTTTTAGAACTTCATGTGCTTGCTGTCGGGTACGTGCTGCCCCGTGTCGGGGGCCGTGTAGAGCAGCCGCTCTACCTTGCGGCCTTTGACGACATGCTCCCGGACGATCTCTTCGGCGTCTTCGGGTTTGACCGAGACGTAGAAGGTGTTGTCGGGGATCATCTTGACGATCGGCCCCTGCTCGCAGAAGCCGAAGCAGCCGGTGCGGATCACCCGTGTGCGCTCGGACTCTCCCGTTCGGTCGAGCGCCCGGCGCAGGGCCGCGATGATCTCCTCGCTCCGCGATGCCCGGCATCCCGTGCCGCCGCATACCAGGATGTAGTTATTGATTTTTGCCATCGGGTTGGATGCTTGTTAAAGATTCGGATCGTTTTCCTTCGTTTCAGATGCCCGGCTCGACGGTCGGACCTGTCGCCTCTTTCCGAAAATTCTCGGATTGCCGGACGCAGTTTATGCTTCGATCAGGCCTTCGGCCGTTTCGCCCCGGACGATTTGCCGCTCGACGAGCTCCGCGACGCGCTCGGCAGTGACATGGCCGTAAAGAACCGGCCTGCGGCCCGGCAGCGTGATTTCGACGGTGGGTTCGTCCTTGCAGTGTCCGGCGCAGCGGTCTGGGTTACGATGCCCCGGATGCGACGGGCGGCCAGTTCTTCGACGAATGTTGCGAGGACCGCTTTGGCTCCGGCGGCGATGCCGCATTCGTCCATCGAAACCCGGATCTGGGGCAGCTCATCGGGTGTGTTGCTGTTTTCCCGGATCTCGAGGTCGGCACGCAGTTTTTCGCGCATGAGGCGCAATTCCTCCGGAGTGTTTATTTTTGCCATGTTTTCCGGTCGTTTAGAGTTTGATTTTTCAGGTTTGTTCGCTCCTGCCTGCCGAAAAATATCCCGGAAACGGAGCTTCTTTCGGGATCGGGTGGTTAAATATAATCATTTGTTATCAAAATAACAATAAAAACGGCCGGAAAAAAGGGGCGGAATAAAAAAGCGGTCCCAGAGAACCGCTGGAGCGGGGTGCGGGGTGTCCCGGAAACAGCCGGGTGGTCGATGAAGGTCGCTGCCGGGAAAAAGTATAGCGTTATGGCTTGTCCGGTCCGCAATGCCGCTGTCCCTGTTTCTGATGGGCGTTCCGGGGTTCCGGGATTTGTACCGGCTCGGCCCCGGTTGCGGCAGCAGTCGAG
>USLW01000181.1 GCA_900555605.1 uncultured Clostridium sp.
AAAGCTTACTGCCGATATCACGGCGCAGGTCCGGGCAGAGGCGGAACGCATTCGCATCGACAACGCATATTTTACCGGAGACGACTGGAAAAAACGCCTTGATTACTTGGATTCTTATATCAACCTGAAAAAGGCGGAGCTGCCGCTGCAGTTTGAAATCAATGTACCGGACGATTTCAGAGCGCTTCATGCGCCGCATATTGTCTTCCGCGGCGGCCGGTTTGCGGACATGCTGACAAATGTATATTACCATAATGTAGCGGGAATGCTGGATAAAACGGATACGGACGGACGCTGCTACTGCTCCAGCGGCATCGGCGGATACGGTGGATATTGGGGCTTCGGCACGTACAGCAGCGGTATGCCGGACCATCTGCTGGGGGACCGCAAGGGCTTCGGTATTGGTTCCTGGAGCCGGGATACCGGCGTGGTAATTGCAGAATTAGCGGAGCTGGGACTGATCGAACGGGCAAACCGTGCCGGAGATTGGAATCTGATGATCTCCTATATGGCTCAGCCGCCTCATTGGTCGGAGCAGGGAAATTTTCCGGACGGAAGACTCAGCTTCTACCAAGGGAATGAGGAACGCTTTATCGCAGGGCGCAGAGAGACGGGAAACCGCGAGAATGACGGCCAAGGCTTGATCATCCTTGCCCTTTACCATATTTGGATCCATTACGGCAGAAAGACGCACTGGGTCCGGGAGCGATACTGCCAGATCCGGGATAATGTGGATTTCATCAGTATGCAGCTCCATGATGACACGCCTGTGCTGAATCACTTCCGGGATCAGAAACGAGTAAAACGGATTCCCGGCATTTTATATACCGAAAGCGAGTGCAGCGCGTACGGACGCTCAGAGGCGGAGATTTATTCAAATTATATCTGTTACGCGGCGCTGCTGGCTGGCGCGGAATTTGCGGCGCGCGCAGGTGATGACGAACGCGCAGCGCAATACCGGGCGGATGCATCATGTATGCGAACGGCAATGGCAGAGTATTTTACCGAAAATGATCCTGTTTACGGCCGTGTATGGAAGCTGACCGGATCTATCTGGCCTGCCCAGAGCGAGACGCTGGCGCCGGCGTTTATCCATCAGGACCTTTACGGTATGAACGGCATGGATTTAGAAGGCGATTTCAGGGAAATTTCCCGTAATACGCTGAAAAAGCTGATCGGGCCGGAAAAACGCTACGATTGGGCAAATGCCATGGGATACGGTCAGGCGTTTATTACGGAAGCGGCGATTTACCTGGACGACAGAGAAACATATACGGGCCTGGTGGAAACTGCGGCAATGGTCTGTTATAATCCAATCCACAAAGGCTGGGAATGGCATATTCCGGAAGGCGCCATTATTTCGGATGACGGGGAAAAATGGCATAAGCTCGGAGATTTGGGGAATGCTGTGCAGCAGGCCTCTATTATGAAATGCATTCGTATGCTGGCCGGAATTGACGACACCGTGCCGGAGGTGCTGCAGCTGATTCCGCGGTTGCCCTTTGGCTGGGACGCGATCTATGTTACCGATTATCCGGTGGCGATTCCGGATGGGGAAATGACAAAAATCGTACGAGTCGATTTTACTTATACGCTTACAAAGCAGGGGTGCCGGATGGAGCTACATGCGGAAAGCCCGATTCCTCTTGTAAAATGCCGTTTGAGCCATTTGGCACACGCCTCCTATTGTCGGATGAACGGCTGTGATTGTGCGTATGAGGTTGCATGTGATGCCTCCGGAGCAAGCCATATTTGGATAAAGGATATCAAGGGGCAACAGACGATTGTGATTGAGGCCGGTATCTGATGCCGCATGACGGCATGTCACACCGGCGGCGGACAGAAACCGGGCGGAGGTGCATGAGGTACTGCAGGGCCGGACCGTATATCCGCGGGTGCGTAGCGGTTTCGGCGAAAGCGAGGCTGTAACGGTAAATACTGCGGTATAAAAAGATTTTATATAATGTGCGGTATTTTTCTGCTGCACGGACCGGGGGCAGGCTCCGTATGCTGCCGTCCGTTGTCCGTGCAGCTGTTTATCATGGGTGGATTCATAAATTTTTCAAATTTACGAAATTGACATTTTCACGCTTATGCGCTATTCTTTCCCCTATATCGTTAATTGGTTTATAATCAGCTGGTTAATGATGTGAGACAAGCGATCTGCAGCGATTGCAATTGCAGGCTCCTGCAGAAGCGTACTGCATGCGCGTATGTATGAAAAGGGACGGTGAATAGGGTGAAAAATAAAAGTTTTCACGCGGAAATTTGTTCTTTCCGGTTCAGATAACCGGAATTTCGGCAAATCCGAAACCAACCAAATTTCAAAATTGCGAAAGGATTGGAATGAAAATGAAGGATATCAGCAATATTCCCGGCGTAAAATTGTCGTGGCTGATTCGTGACTTGGAACATCTGCATATGCTGGTGGCCTCGGATATCCTGGCGGAATACGATCTGCACAGTGCACAGCCTCGTATTTTAGGGACCATCGCACGGATGAACCGCACAAAAGACAACGGCGCAAGGGGGGCGACCCAGAAGGAAATCGCAGATGCCCTGCAGACCTCTCCGGCTGCCCTTGCCATGTCGATGAAACGGCTTCAAAAGGCAGGGCTGATTGAAAAAAGGGAGGATGAAACGGATCTGCGCGTGAATCAGATTCATCTGACGGAAAAGGGCAAACAGATCCATAATGAAAGTCTAAGTAAAATTGTGGAGATTGATCAGCATATGCTGGAGGGATTTTCTGCGGAGGAAACGGCACAGCTGTTTCATTATTTAAATCGTCTTTATGATAATTTGAAGAAACAGCAGACCAAGCGGCAGCAGCGTCCGAAAATACCGGCTCCGCCGGAGCAGACGCTGCCGTAAATGCAGTTCGCGTATGCCGCGGATAGAATCTGCGGCAGGAAAATCTCTCAGAAAGGAAGTGCAAAGATACATATATGGTAAAACGTTTGCTTGCATATTTCAGAAACTATAAAGTATACGCGATTCTCTGTCCTGTCATGATGCTTCTGGAGGTAGTCTGCGACGTGTTCATGCCGCTGATGATGGCGAAAATTGTCAACCGCATCAATGCGGGCAGCGCATTGGGGCTGGGCGGTGCAGACGTAGAATATATTTTAAAGATCGGCGGATTGATGGTGCTTTTGGCATTGTTCGCTTTATTCTGCGGCGCATACAGCAACCGGCTGGCTGCTGTGGCGTCCATGGGTGCGGGCGCTGAAATGAGAGAAGCGCTTTTTACGAAAATACAGACCTTTTCTTTTTCTGATCTGGATCGGTTCAGCGTCCCCTCGCTGATTACGCGTCTGACTACAGATGTGAACAATCTGCAGCAGACAGGCATGATGGTGCTGCGGATGCTGATCCGTGCCCCGTTTATGTTTTTCATGGCGCTGATCATCGCTGTTTCTATTAATGCGGAGCTGGCCGCCGTATTTCTGGTGGCGATTCCGGGGCTGGGCACGGCGATTTTTCTCATTATGAAAAAAGCGCATCCGCGCTTTGTGCTGCTGCAGAACAAAATCGATGACCTGAACGCTTCTGTTCAGGAAAACCTGATCAATATGCGGGTAGTAAAATCCTTCGTCCGCTCCGGATATGAAAAAGAGAAATTTAAAAAGGCCAATGATGATATGACGCGGACCGCGATTCATGCCGTCAAGCTTGTCATTACCAACATGCCACTTATGCAGTTGATTGTATACAGCTGCATCATCGCAATTCTTTGGCTGGGGGGAAGCATGGTAGTGGATACAAGCGCAGGCGAGCTGGTTACGGGAACCAGTGTCAGCGGTCTGCATACGGGCGATCTGCTGAGCCTGATTTCTTACGTCTCGCAGATCCTGATGTCATTGATGATGCTGTCTATGCTGTTTTTGCAGTTTGTGCGGGCGAGAGCTTCCGCAGAACGCGTGTTTGAGGTGCTGGATACGGACCCGAAGCTGACGGATCCGGAAAATCCGGTTACGGAAGTGCCGGACGGCTCCATTACCTTTCGGAATGTAAGCTTTCGCTATGCTACCGGCTCCGGGGAGGACACCCTCAGCGGAATTCATTTGGATATTCGCTCCGGGGAAACAATTGGCATCATCGGTGCCACCGGCGCGGCGAAGACGACCCTGGTTCAGCTGATTCCGCGGCTGTATGATGTAACGGACGGCACGCTGCTGGTGGGCGGCCGCAATGTGAAGGAATACAGCTTGGAGACGCTGCGGGATGCCGTTGCAATGGTTCTGCAGAAGAATACCCTGTTCTCCGGCACGATCCGGGAGAATATGAAATGGGGAAATCCGGATGCCACAGATGCGGAAATCATGGAGGCGTGCCGTCATGCACAGGCCTGGGATTTTGTCAGTAAAATGCCTGCCGGCTTGGATACGGACCTAAGCCGGGGCGCCGCCAATCTTTCAGGCGGCCAGAAGCAGCGGCTGTGTATTGCCCGCGCACTTCTGAAGCATCCGAAGATTATTATATTAGACGATTCCACCAGTGCGGTGGATATGGCTAACGACAGTAAAATACAGGAGGCCTTTACGACGGAATTGAAAGGAATCACGACAATTGTCATTGCCCAGCGGATTCGCTCTATCGCCCACGCGGACCGGATTATCGTGCTGGACGACGGAAAGATTTCCGCAATCGGAAATCATGAGACGCTGCTTGCGGAAAATGAAATCTATCGGGATGTGTATACATCGCAGCAGGAAGGGGTGATCTCAGAATGAGCAGACAAACAAAACCTTTGCAGAACGCAGGCGGTCCCGGCGGTCCGGGCGGGCAGGGACGCCACGGCTTTCAGAAACCGAAAAATCCCATGAGAACATTGCTGCGTCTGTTTCACTATTTTTCCGGCAACATCCCCTTACTGATATTCGCGCTGGTCTTAACCGTTGTCAGTGCCGCCGCCGGTGTTGTGGGCGCCGCGCTGCTGAAGCCGGTGGTAAATGGTCTGACAGAAAATCTGGCACGCCTGATCAACGGCTCGGACCTGAGCACATCCGCGGTGAATGCTGCAAAAGAAGCCATTTTAGGCGATCTGTCAGGTCTTTTGGTACTGATGGGAAGTATTTATCTGGCCGGCGCTGCGGCCAGCTATCTGAGCAGCCGGATCATGGTGTCTTTGGCGCAGCGGCCCACCACTCGGCT
>USLW01000182.1 GCA_900555605.1 uncultured Clostridium sp.
GTGTGGTGATTGTTGCCGCTGTGATCTGGTATTTGATTGCAATGAAAAAGAAACACGAGAAATAAAGAAAATCAATATACGGAGAGGAGCGTTTGCAAATGAAAAAATTTCTGTATTTTGCCGCAGTATTGCTGATCCTTTGTGCAGCCGCCGGACTGTCGGCGGGAGCGCCCGGCGCATCCGCCTCAAACGATGCCGCGCTTTCGGAGGTGTATTTTTCAGGTACTGAATTTGAGGTGGGTCCGTGGCTGAACAGTAAACCGAACGGAACCTTCGACATGACATTTCACACCGCTGCGGCGTTTCAGAGCATTACCTTCATGTCTTATGCCGGAAGATCGGAAAATCAGCAGCAGGCCACGGTGCATTACAAGCTGTATCAATGGTTTTATAATCGAGAAGCCACTTTGTCAAACGAACCGGTGGAGACAGGCACTTTTACAGCGGACGGAGACGGCTTTATTACGGTGCAGTTTGCCAAGCAGGATCCGGGCCAGTATATTTTTGTACTGGAATATCCGCAGCAGCAGCCCGGAGCGCAGTCCTATTTTGTTGTAGGGACCGCCAAACAGCCGGCAGAAAATATTTCGGTAAGCTGCTGGAATAACATCACCGAACAGGGGGATGAATTGATCTGCGGATACATTGGGTTTATACCTGCCGCCGACAATGTATATTACCGTGCTTTATCTGCGGATACGGAGATTCCTGCAGATGTCCCGGTGAAGCAGCAGGTGCCTTTTTCATCGGAAACGAATCTCAGCGCTGCAAAGGTGGGCTGGTGGATGGCGCTGAAGGAGAAAAAAGGCGTATTTTGTATGGCATTCCATTCGCTGTATGATTTTACCGGAATTGAGTTTTATTCTTATGGCGGAGAACAGGAGCATATTGTACAGTATGCGCTGTATCCGTGGCCGGACGCGGAGCCTGTCGAGATCGCCGCGGACGGAACGGCCGCGATTGCACAGACTCCGGTATACCAGGGAAGCGCGGCATACACCTCCAACGGCCTGCGGACGGTTTCTTTTGGAAAATCAGTTGAAAAGGGACAATATCTTTTTGTCATTACATATGACCCTGCGGCGCAGACTTCTGCTTCCGACAATCATTTTGTAATAGGTGTAGCAGAGGCGGATCCGGAGCTGCCGCTTCAGATCGATTCCAATGGCGTAGTGGATCATGAGACCTATGGACAAACCATTGTGCAGAATGGCTTCTGCGGCAGTTTGATTGCAGCGGCTCCCGCGGGAACAGATGTATTTTTTGCACCTCTGGTCCGCGGAAATGTGCCGGATACGCAGCCGGATACCCCTCCGCATACAGAAACCGGGGATATGAGCAGCTGCCTCCTTTTGGCCTGCTGCCTGCTTCTGCCGTTTTGTCTGAATATGGTTAGGAGAAAAGATCCTATATGAAACGCTTCCTTTATCTATTTTTTACATTTTTAATGATTTGGCCGATTTTGCTTGCGGGATGGACGCTGCCGTCCCGCGGCGCGGCGGATCCCACCACCTGGACTGCGGTGGATGGTTTGGGAAGAACACTGCCGGACAGCAAGGCGGCGGGAACTCCGCGGAAGGACAAGTATGTCGGAATGTTCTACTGGACCTGGCATGACTACTTTTCCGTATGGACGCCGCGGAATATTACAAGCATTTTAGCGGAATATCCGGAAGCTGCCAATGATTTTTCCCATCCGGCCTGGGGGAATACGGATAGCGGCGTCCCCTGCTTCTGGAATGAACCGCTTTACGGGTATTACAGCAGCAAGGATCCATATGTGATTCGAAAACATGCGGAGCTTTTAGCGGACGTCGGCGTGGATGTGATCTTTTTTGACTGCACGAATGATACTTTACTTTTTTTGGATGCCTGCAATGTCCTTTTCGAGGTATTCACACAGGCCGAGAAGGAAGGCGTCCGCGTTCCGAAGATCGCGTTTATGCTGAATATCAATCCGCTGTATATGATGGAAAATAACAGGGCGGAGCTCAAAACACTGTATCGCTCCATTTATCAAAAGGGCCAGTATCAGAATCTGTGGTTTTATTGGGAAGGAAAGCCGCTGGTGCTGTCTACGGCGGAATGTCTTGATCCATCCGTCCCAATTGAAAAAGAAATTTTGGATTTTTTTACGTTCCGCAGAAGCGATGATTCCTTTTTTACGGAGGATACCGCCTATTCCGATTCCATGTGGGGCTGGCTTTCCGTCTATCCGCAGACAAAATACGGTGTGCGGGAGGACGGCTCCGTAGAACAGATGTGTGTGGGAATTGCACAGAACGCCAACGAATACGGACTTACGGCTATGAACGATCCCCGGGGTGGGGTCCATGGCAGAAGCTATACGGAGGGGCCTTATTCTTACTCCTATCTTTACCGCGGACAGACCGTCACAGCAGACCGCAATACAGCGGATGCCGTCTGCTATGGCTTGAATTTTCAGCAGCAATGGGATTACGTGCTGGAGGTGGACCCGGATTTTGTATTTGTCACCGGATGGAATGAATGGATCGCCGGACGCTGGGAAAAATGGATCAATGTTGAGAATGCGTTCCCGGATCAATATAACGATGAATACAGCAGAGATATTGAGCCCTCCGCAGGAAAGCTGAAGGATCACTATTATTACCAGCTGGCGGCAAATATACGGCGCTTTAAAGGTGTCAATGAAACGCAGCTTTATACGCAGCAGCATACCATCGACATCTCAGGTGATCCGGGACAGTGGGACGCGGTGTCCGCAGAATTTACGCATTATACAGGTAGCACCCGGGCAAGAGATTTCCGCGGGTACGGGGCCTGTCGGTATGAATCAGATACCATGCGCAATGATATCGTGCGGACAAAAGCGGCATATGATGCGGAATATCTATATTTTATGGTAGAAACAAAGGATACGCTTTCTCCGTCCTCTGATCCGGGCTGGATGCGTCTGCTGATTGATACCGTTCCGGCTTCTGAAAACTCCCGTGATTGGGAAGGGTTCGAATTTATTGTAAACCGCGTTTCACCCAATGCGGACACAGCGCTGCTGGAGCGCAGCACCGGCGGCTGGAATTGGGAGCCTGTGGGAGAAGTAGCGTATACGGTTCAAGATCGTGTGCTCCAGATTGCGATTCCCCGCAGACTGCTCGGGATGGAGGAAACAGTGAATTTTCATTTCAAATGGTCGGACAATATGCAGGCAGACGGAGATATTTTAGACTTTTATCAATCGGGAGATGTTGCGCCGGGCGGAAGATTCATGTATACTTTTTACACCACAGAAGCTGTGGAAGAAAAACCGGCAGCAAAAACCTCCTTTACCCTGCCTTGGTATGCGATTTTGAGTTTGTGCCTGGCGGCAGCCGCGCTGTGCATCGCCGTAGTCAGCCGGATTTTTTTCTTCCGCAAGCGGAAATAGAAGAAAGAGGGGAACAGCTATAATGGATTCATTTCACTTCGAGCCGCTGAAGCAGGTTCCGAGAGGCGTGATTGTTGATACGGATATCGGACCGGACTGCGACGATGTGGGCGCGCTGGCGGTTCTGCATGTATTGGCGGAGAAATATCGGATTCCGATCTTGGGAATTGTAAATTGCACATCCAATATTTACGGCTGCGGCGCAATCGATGTGGTAGGAAAGTACTGCGGAAATGGGAATGTGCCGGTGGGGATTTACGGAAAGTCCGGTTTTTTGGACGGTCCCGAGACCATGTATTATAATCGGTATCTTACGGAGACCTTTCACTCCATATATGCGCCGGAGCACGAAACAGGCGGCGAGGCCGCCTGTCGGGCGGACGGACAGAAGCCGGAGGAGGCTGTGGCGCTTTACCGGCGTTTGCTGGCAGAGGCCGCACCGAAAAGTATTATGCTCATTACCATCGGACCGCTGAATAATCTTGCAGATCTGCTTCAAAGCGGCGGGGACGCGGTGAGTCCCAAGAGCGGGCGCGAGCTGGTCGCAGAAAAGGTATACGCGGTGGTGGCCATGGCCGGCTGCACCAAGACCAAACAGCGGGAGTACAATATTATCTGCGATGCAGAAGCCGCGCAGATTTTTTTGGAGACGATCCCTGTCCCGGTGGTCTTCAGCGGTTTTGAGGTGGGACTGGCGGTGATGTCGGGCTTTTACGGCAAAACGCCGGAGAATGCCGAACAAAACCCGATTTTTCAGGCTTATAGACTTTACTCGGAAAAAGCGTTCCGGAATGATGACTACATAAACCGCAGCTTTGATCTGACTGCCGTGCAGTTTGCATTTGAGGGCGAAGGCGCGTATTACCGGATGTCCGGCCCCGGCACGATGAAAATAGACCGCGGCGCGGAGGATGCCACGGAATTTGTTCTGCATCCGGAGGGCAGCCAGTATTATATGGAGCTGGCCTGTGAGGCGCAGGCACTTTCGGCGCTGCTGAGCGAATACCTGCTGCATGCGGGAAATTGTTAGGGAGGGACGTCCGGTGAAAATATTGAATTACGGATCATTGAACATTGATCATGTTTATCAGGTCGGTGCATTTGTACAGGCCGGAGAGACGATCTCTGCCTCTGCCTACCAGACGCACACCGGCGGGAAGGGGCTAAATCAGTCCATTGCACTGGCAAGAGCAGGCGCCGAGGTGTATCACGGCGGAAAAATCGGCCGGGACGGCCTTGCGCTGAAGCATTTCTTAGAACAGAACGGCGTGGACTGCCGGTTCCTTACGGTGGATGAGCAGGTAGCCACAGGCCATGCCATTGTTCAGGTGGCGCCTTCGGGCGAGAACTGCATTATCATTTACGGCGGAGCAAACGCGGCCATCACACATGATGAAATCGACCGTGCGCTGGCACATTTTACCGCCGGCGATTATCTTTTGCTGCAAAACGAAATTTCAAATACGGAATATCTGATCACCCAGGGGCATGCGCGCGGGATGAAGGTAATTCTGAATCCGTCGCCGATTACGGAGGAGCTGCTCCGCTGCCCTGTCCTCCATGCGCTTGACTGGGTGATTCTGAATGAGACAGAGGCGGCGGCATTTTCCGGTGAGACGGAGCGGCAGGCCTGTATCCGAAAATTAAAGACTATTTTTCCGTCTGCGGGAATCGTACTGACCGCCGGATGTGCGGGCGCGGTATGCTTTGCAGATGGAGAGGAGTGTTTTGTGCCTGCTGCTTCTTACGGC
>USLW01000183.1 GCA_900555605.1 uncultured Clostridium sp.
GGAAGAACGACTCTGCCGAGTTCATCTACCCGTCTTACAATACCTGTTGATTTCATCATATCGGTTACCTCCCATCTATTCAAAGATCTCCATTATATTACTATGACTGCCAATAAAAGTCAACCTTTTTTTGATTATTTCCCAAGTATTTCCCAACGTGAAAAATCTGCGGCGGCGATATAAAAAATATCGCAGTTAAGGGAGAAACCAGGAATATTTTTGCAAAATAAAATATTTTGAGGACTGGCGTAATAAAATAGAAGGAAAGCGATTATCAAATAGCGGAGGCTGTCATGCTGAACTATATATGGGTCATTCTGCTTGTTACCGGCATTAGCGTGGGAATTGCGAACGGGCGGGCCGCGGAAATCGGAGATGCGATTGTGAACGCAGCAAATGATGCAGTCGTTTTTTGTTTGGGAATGGTAGGGATTGTTGCCTTTTGGTGCGGTCTGATCCAGATTCTGCAGGACGCCGGCGGCGTTGACCGTGCAGCCCGTATCCTGCGCCCGATGATCCGGATTCTGTTTCCGGAGACAAAACATGATCCGGAGGCAGAGCGGCAGGTGATCACAAATATCACGGCAAACTTTTTCGGACTGGGCAATGGCGCCACACCTTCAGGAATTGCGGCGGTCCGGCAGCTGCAGAAGACTGCCGTAGATCTGCGGCGTGTCGAAAAAAAAGAGGTTGCCTCAAAAAGTGTCTGTCTGTTTCTGGTAATTAATTCGGCATCCGTACAACTGATTCCCACCACTGTGATTGCACTCCGTGCAGCGCAGGGGGCCCGGAATCCGGCGGATATCCTGATTCCGACCTGGATCGTATCCGTCATTTCACTGCTGGCGGGAATCCTGGTATTCAAGGGATATTCCACGCTGAGGAAACATTGACGTTTAGAAGAAGAAGGAGCGTGCAGTATGCCGGCAGCTGTTTTATATATCATTCCCGGGCTTGTGCTTATTGTAGTGGTGATTGGATTCCTAAAAGGAGTTCCTTGCTTTGATTCATTTGTAAAAGGCGCAAAAGAAGGGGCCATGACAATTGTTAAGCTGACGCCGTCCTTGATCGGTCTGATTGTGGCAATCAGCGTCTTCCGTGCTTCCGGTGCAATGGATATTCCGGCAAATCTTCTGGCGCCGGTGCTGCGGCTGATTGGATTAGAGAAGGAAGTACTGCCGCTGGTGATTGTCCGTCCGATATCAGGCAGTGCTTCTCTTGCATTGCTGCGGGACATCCTGCAGCAATGCGGACCGGATTCTCTGGCGGGATATACTGCATGTGTTATGATGGGATCTACGGAAACTGTAATTTATACACTGGCGGTTTATATGGGTGATAGCGGGATAAAAAAAGCACCCGGTGTATTAGCGGCGGCGCTTTTTGCCAATTTATTTTCCGCCGCCGCCGCAGGAATGATATGCTCCTTCCTGTTTTTCTGAAAATACCGCTGCCGGACTATATCAGGCGGAGATGAAAATCGGAAAGCTTCAGGAAACACAGACCGCCGATGTAGGAAAGAAGCGGACAAAGCCATTTCAGCAGCTGATATTGGGCATACTCCGTTCCCCCAGCAAAGGCCGCGACAGTGCCGAAGGCAAAGACGACAATAAAGGCGGTCAGCAGATATATCAGAGATCTGCTGCTTTTTATCAGTCTGCATCCGACCGCAATACCGCCGGCCAATTTTAACATGACAAACGTAATGCATCCGCCGAATATAAACGAAAAGATATAAGCAAGAATTGCACAGACCTGTGCAAACGACACCGAGCGAAGGCTGACCGAATCAAACCGGAGCACATAGAGCACATTTTCCGCCCAGCTGCCGAGCAGATGAACGGAGAGACGGCTGACTGCATATAAGTTCAGCGTTACCGCAAACACCAGCAGAACGCCGTATGCAATCCGGGCGTTTTTGTGAAGCAGGGGATTGCCCTGCCGTTCTGCCGCCTCCGCCGGATCTGAAACAGGCAGAACACGTTCGGCAAAAAAATGTTTCAGCTTTGCTCCGAAGGTACGGCCAATGTCCGCTTCCGCGGCGGCGCGGTGATCCCGCGAAGATGCCTCCGTATCATTTGCATCATCCGAATCCGTGTCAAGATCGTGATTTTGGCTTTCATCAAAAATAAATTTTTTTTCAGGCATGGTGTCCTCCGTGCGTACTGCGAACGGGATCGCTTGAGACGAAAATCGCGGGCCGATCGCGGGCTTGTTAAAATAAAGGTTTACAATATGCAAAATTTATTATACTATAAATGCATATTACTTATCATTAAGTATATCACTTTTTTACAATGAGAGGAATGATTTTTTTTTGGATAGCAACGCGCTGCAAATTGAAGAGATTATGCGCCAGGTGAAGCCGGCGGAGGATTTCAGAAGTTTGATCAATCAATCCGCGGCCCTTTTTGGAGAACAGGAAGCATTTATCGTAAAAATGCCCCACGACGGGAATGACGAAAAAGATAATCAATACAGACATATTACATATCGGGAGTTTCGGGATGAAATCGACGCTTTGGGAACCGCGCTTGTTGATCTCGGCCTTTGCGGCAAGCACATTGCGGTGATCGGTGAGAATCGGTATGAATGGTGTTTATCATATCTGGCGATTACCTGCGGCTGCGGGGTTGTAGTTCCGGTGGATAAGGAGCTGAAAAGCGACGAGATCGCGATGATTCTGGATCAGGCGGATGTCAGCGCAGTGATTTATTCCGGCCGTATGCAGGAAAAATATCTCGGTGAGGCTGCGGAAAAGGCAGATGGGCTTCTGTATACGATCTGTATGGACCCAAAAACAGAGTCTCCGGCATGGGGAAGAGGGCATACCACGATTCCGGATCTTCTCGCGCGGGGAAGGAGGCTGCTGCAGAGCGGCGACCGTAGATATCTGGACGCAGAGATCGATCCTTATAAGCTGAGCGTACTGATTTTTACTTCCGGAACCACCGGCGTCGCAAAGGGCGTTATGCTGTCGCAGAAAAATATTTGTTTCGATGTAGAACGCGTTACCCAGTGCCTCGATCATAATTTTACAGATTCCGTACTGTCCATTCTGCCGATTCACCATACCTATGAATGTACGGCCGGATTTTTGGTGATGATGTATAAAGGCGTGCGGATGGCATTTTGCGAGGGAATCCGTTATATTGCGAAAAATATTGCGGAATATAGTCCTACGATTCTGATTCTGGTTCCGTTGATTCTGGAAAATGTTCATGACAAGGTGATCCGGCAGGTATCCGGCAGCAAGCTGAAGTATGCCGGTTTCCGTACGATTCTGTGGGTATCCGGTGTACTGCAGCATCTTGGAATCGATGTGGGCAGGAAGATTTTCCATACGGTTCATGAAACGCTGGGGGGCAAGCTGCGCCTTGTGATTGCCGGTGCCGCGGCGATGAATCCGAAGGTCTCTAAGGACTTGGGACGGATGGGCTTTAAGATTCGTCAGGGCTATGGTTTGACGGAATGCGCGCCTATCGTCTGTGTGAATCGGGAAAGCGGCTCTGTGGATAAGTCCGTTGGCCCCGCTTTACCGGGAATCGAAGTGCAGATCCACCGGCCGAATCGGGACGGAGAGGGTGAGATCAAGGTGCGCGGCGCGAACGTTATGCTGGGATACTATAAAGCGCCGGAGGAAACCGCCGAGGTGCTGAAGGACGGATGGCTGTACACGGGAGACCAGGGACGGATGGATAAAAAGGGACGTGTTTATATCACGAGCCGCATTAAAAATATTATTGTCACAAAGACAGGAAAAAATATTTATCCCGAGGAACTGGAGGGCCTGCTGAAAAAGGCGCCTTATATCTTGGAAAGCGTGGTGTGGGGCGATGATTCCGTGAAAGAGGATGACGTAGTAATCTGCGCAACTGTTGTACCGAATATGCAGGCGATTCAAAAGACAGGCCGTCTTTCCGAGAATGAGAAAATGCAGAAGGATGAGATCCAGAAATTGATCTGGGCGGAGATCAAAAAGGTCAACAGAGGTCTGCCTGCCTATAAGCGAATCCAAAAGATTGCTTTTCGGGAAGAGGAGTTTGAAAAAACGACAACGCAGAAAATAAAGCGTTATATTGCAACGATCACCACAAAATTTTACGATCGCAGCGGGAGCTGAGATTTCGCAGCGGGAGCTGAGAGCAGTTTCAAATGAAAGAGCCGTATCGGACGAGCAGCGGATGCTGTGCCGATACGGCTCTTTATTCCTTTTACATCATCATTTTTATCTTTTAGACATTCCGTCGGCTTTTGGCTCCGGGCCGGCTCATAAAGGCTCAATCAGACCATAGTTTTTATCGTCCCGTCTGTATACGGTGGAAATTTTATTACTATCGCGATTTAAAAACATATAGAAATTGTGTCCCAGCATATTCATATTGAGAATCGCCTCTTGTACGGAAAGCGGCTTCATTTCATACACTTTTGTTTTCACGATTTCATATTCCGCCGGTTCTTCCTCAAAGAAAACCCCTTCCGCAACGGGCTCAGGCGTCTGGTATTTATTACGAGCAAGTTTGGTCTTGCATTTTGAAATCTGACGCTCCATCGTATCCATGCTTTTGTCCAGAGCGGCTAAGGCACTGATATCATCATAGGTCTCTGTCCGAAGCTGATATCCCATATAGGGGAGCGTCAGCTCGACTTTATACCGGTATTTTTTATCTGCAATTTTTACCGTAAAAACAGTTGCATCTTCAGGCTCCTGTGCGAAATACCTTTTGAAACGGTGCTGAATTTTGTTTTCCATGGTCTGGAGAACATTGTCGGTTACTTTGGAATCTTTTGTGTTAAACTTAACTAACATACATATTCCTCCTTCATGGCCGAATGCCATATTATGTATATTCAGTATATACCAATCCTGCAATTTCCGCAAGGCGCTTTTCCTGTACGGCAGGAGCGGGCCGATTCCGGGGAAAAACAATCAAACGCAGGGGAACGCGCCGCTCCTGCGTTTGCAATCAAGATGATGAAAGGCATATTTATGCTTCAAACAAAGCTGTGCTGAAATATCGCTCGCCGGTGTCCGGCAGAATCGTAACGACACGCTTTCCGGGGCCCAGCTCTTTGGCCAGCCTGATTGCTGCGGCAACATTGGAGCCGCTGGAAATTCCGCAGAGCAGTCCCTCTTTTTTT
>USLW01000184.1 GCA_900555605.1 uncultured Clostridium sp.
GTGGTACAAATCGGCGGCTTCGGCATACCTGCGGGGGATGACGGCAGCGGCGCCTGGATCGGCATCCGCGGCGTCAATGCGGTAACGAAAATGATAGACGGGTGGGGGCCGGACACGCAGCTGATGCAGCGTCTGGCCGCATATCTGCAGATATCTGATATTACAAGAAACGCTCTGCTGAACGGGCTGTATCCGGAGGGCAAGGGCATTGCCCGGAATGTTTTTGCCGGGTTTGCAAAAGAAGTGATGGCGGCTGCGGATGAGGGCGATCTGGCAGCGGTTTCTATTGTTGAAGAAGCGGGGCGGCTGCTGGGGGCGAAGGCCGCCGCAGTCATCCGGCATCACGGAAATCCCGAGGAACAGACAGAAATTTATACCTGCGGCGGGGTCTGGAAGGGCACGCCTTTACTTTTTCAAAGCTTCCGGGCGTTTATCGCGGGCGCGCTGCCCCATGCGGTATGTCTCCCGGCAAAGCGGGATCCGGTATACGCGGGGCTCGTGCAGTATCAAATAGAAAAGAGGGTTCGGTAAAATGGGATACGCACAGACGTATTTTCAGATTGTAACGGATATGCTGCGGGAGGTCAGTGCCTCGGAAGCGGATGGAATCCGGAAGGCAGCGGAAAAGATTGCCGAGACGGCTGAACGCGGAGGGAAAATTTATTTTTTCGGTGCGACGCATGCCGGTATTCTGGCAGAAGAGGCATTTTACCGGAGCGGCGGATTGGTGATCATCAATCCGATTCTTCCGGAAGGACTGACTTGTACGGTACGGCCCATCACGGATACCAGCGCCCGGGAGCGCGTTGACGGGCTGGGCGCAGAAATTGCAGAAGAAACGGGACTGGGGGCCGGCGATCTGCTGCTAATCCATTCTGTATCTGGAAGGAACGCTGTTCCCGTGGATATGGCGGTCTGTGCCAGAAAGAAAGGGGTGTATGTAATTGCGATTACTTCACTGGTGTATTCGAGGGCATCCGCGCCCAGAGCAAAATGTGGACTGCGCTTGTACGAGGCCGCGGATCTTGTGATCGACAATCACGGCGTCTTTGGGGATGCAGCAGTAGAGATCCGGGGATTTGCAGGAAAAGCCGCGCCTACGTCTACTGTGACAGGGGCTGCCATTGTAAACGGAATCTGCGCCGAGGTCTGCGGCATTTTTGCCGATGGCGGAATGGAGCCGCCTGTATTCTCAAGCGCTAATATGGACGGCGGGGATGCCCGGAACCGGGAGCTGCTGACGCGATACCGGGATCGGATTACCTATATGTAAAATTACTGATGTTAAAATGACGGAACCGGAAGCACCGGTAAATACGGGAGGGAAATAGAATGCTGAAAGAGAGATTGTTTGCGGCAATCGAACAGGTGTATGAAAAAATCAGAAATACGCAGAGCGGCAATATTGAGGCTGCTGCCGAAGTGATGGCATCGTCTGTGAAAAACGGCGGATGCATTCATTTGTTTGACACGGGACACATCATTGATTCCGAGATGTTCAACAGAGCCGGCGGATTGGTGCTTATGCGCCGCTTCCGCTACGGGCTGACGCTGGAAAGCAGCATGAGAAAGCGTGAGATCCAAAATGAACATGCCTTAGAAGGCTTGGCGGCAATTGCGCTACGGCAGGCCGGCGTACAGGCGGGAGATGTTATGGTAATCGGATCGGTATCCGGAAAAACCATCAATGTCATTGATCTGGCGCTGGCATGCAGAGAGATCGGGGTAAAGGTAATCGGCGTCACATCCGTAACGTATTCCGAACAGCTGCCGCCTGTGCACAGCTGCGGCAAGAAGCTCTATGAATTGGCAGACGTGGTACTGGATAACTGCGCGCCGTTCGGGGATGCCCTGCTTCAGGTGGAAGGGGTTGAGGCGCCCTGCTTCCCGGCCTCCGGTCTCGCGGCTGCTTATCTGATGTGGGCGGTCAACGCAGCGCTCACAGAACGGCTGCTGCAGGCCGGTATTACGCCCAGCGTGCTTAAAAGCGTCAATTACCCGCCGAATGTGGAATTCAACAATCAATTATATCAGCGTTATGACGAGACTGGATACTAATCGAAATTTTTGATATACTATCAGCCAAATCCCGATGCTTCGAATGGGGGCTTTGCGATATGCACTATAACCGCAGTGATTTGGTTGATTTTTTTATGCCCTATACACCCAGCGAAACTGTGTATAAAAGATATTTTGAACTGAAGCATAATCCCGGACAGCTGGAAGCGTATCGCGCTTCCCTGTCCGGTGAACTGCAGGAGCTCTTAAACTCATTAATCTACCAGGATCAGCTGATCTCCTGCGACATGGATGAGAATTATCCCTATTTTATTGATACAAATCAGAATCTGCGGGTGGAAAAGCATGAACGGTATTCTATCGACACACAGCATCATCATGCTTTTTTTGAGTTGATTTATGTATTAAAGGGCCAATGCAGAAATACGATCAAAGACAGATCCATTTGGATGCAGGAAGACGATATTTGCCTGATCTCTCCCGGTGCGGTACACGCCATGCGCGTTTTTGACGACAGCATCATTATCAACATTTTAATCCGTAAATCCGTCTTTAAAGAGACCTTTTTCAAAATACCTGCCAACGATAATGTACTTTCAGAATATTTTTCGGAGATTTTTTATACGAAAAATGCCAATCATTATTTAATCTTTCACACACAGGGAGATGATCTGCTTCATAATGTGCTGGAGTCGCTGATCTGGGAGGAATACAGAAACCGCTTTGACAAATACAGCGATGAGATCAAAGAAGGACTGCTGTCGGCGATCTTCAGCTATCTGATCCGCAATCATTCGAGAGAGATGGAAGCGTCGAAGGCCTTGTATTCTGAAAATCCGCGTATTATGGAGGTCCTGCAGTATCTGCGGGAAAACTACCGCACAGCGACGCTGAAAAGCACCGCAGCCTATTTTTACTATACGCAGCAGCATTTAAGCCGGTTGGTCCGTACGGAGACAGGCCTTCGTTTTATGGAGATTCTGACGGATATCCGTATGCAGAAGGCCTGTGATCTTTTAAAAAATACGACGCTGAGGGTGCTTGAGGTCAGCTCTGCGGTAGGGTATGAGAACACGGAGCATTTTTATCGGGCCTTTCGGCGGAAAACAGGACTTACTCCCAGGGAATACAGAAAACAGAACGGAAGGCCGGCTGTTGTCGGCGCCGTCAGAGAGAATCCGGGAGAGGGATGTTAAAAAATATCATCTTTTTAGACTGTTTTAGCTGGTGTTTTTCGTTTGTTGAAATGATATGATAGCTTCATTATACATCCTCAGAAGAAAGGAGTTTTATAATGAAGTGGGCGGTATTTCTCATTGCGGCTGCATGCGGGGCAACAGCGCTTCTCATGTGCTTCATTCTGCTCGACGCGAAAAAACGTCAGCTTTTATTAAAGCTGACCGTTGCGGCTGCGGTGGTTTTTGTGGGATGGGGTGCGGTGATGGCGCTTCATCAGGTTCGGCGGCCGGCACAAGCGCCTAAGCAGACAGGGAAACCGCATGATTCGGAACCGCAGATTTCCTTTGCTGTGCCGGAGGGACAAGTCCTGACTGCAGAGGGCAACTCCCCTCAAATCCGCATACCAACGTATAATGAGACTGGCGTTGATGCGCTGGACAGGCGACTTCCTGCGTATGAGGAGGCCGGCGCGCCGAAAATCAATAAGTATGTCGGCGGATTTTATTTGCTTTGGACGGCTGATATCAAAACTGCTTATGATAACACAAAACTGATTGCACAGAATCCAGCGGATCCCCGTTACGGGGCATATGGCTCCTTTCATTGGTGGTCGGAGCCGGAAACCGGATATCACCGGGCGGACGATGTCTGGCAGATCAAACGGGATCTGTATTATCTTTCTGCCGCAGGCGTGGATTTCGTGTATATGGATTTTACCAACGGATATATTTATGAAGAAACCTTCCGCCTCTTTTTAGACACCAGCCTGGAGCTGCGGGCGCAGGGGATTATGACGCCTTATGTAGTTCCGTGGGCAATCGGAACCAACCAGCCGGGACAAGAGGATATAGGGGCGCTGTATCGTATCTTTTATACGGACGAAAAATACAGCGATCTTTGGTTTTATTGGGAGGGTAAGCCTCTGGCTATGCTCAAGCCGGAGCTGGATGTGCTTGCGGATCCGGCATTTACAGCGTATTTTACCTTCCGCGTGGCCTGGACGCCGGACGTGACATATCCGGGCCAGCCGGAGAACCGCTGGCGCTGGGCAGATAACGATATCGTCAATTACGGTTACGCCTACGGATGGGATGAAGATCCGGAGAAGGCGGAATTTGCCGGCATCGGAGCCGCGGGATTTGCGGATCCGGGACAGGGCAGAAGCGGAAATTTTTCCGGGAAGGAATATCTGAATCAGTTTATCGAAACGGATTATACCGGAGAGGGATTGGCCTTTCTGCAGGCTTTTGAAGAAGTTATGGAGAAAAATCCGGAGACAGAGGTTCTGACAATCTCCCGCTGGAATGAATGGGTCGCACAATATTTAAAAGTTCACGAATATGGCTTTGTCGATCAGTATAACCGAGAGTTCAGCCGTGACTTTGAGCCGACCAAATATGGCAGTACGGATAATTACTATTATCTGATGTGTTCTGTGGTCCGCCGCTTTAAAGGCATCAGCCGGCCTGATGCCGTCAGCGCTGCAAAAACCATATCCGTTGACGGCAGCTTTGCGCAATGGCAGGATGTCGCACCTGTATTCTACGATTATACCGGTGATACGTCGGAACGAAACCATCCGGATACCAGCGGCAGGATTACATATGTTAATACTACGGGCCGCAACGACATTACGGAAAGCCGTTTTGCGTATGACAGCGCTTATGTATATTTCTATGCAAAGACTGCGGCGCCCCTGAGCGCGTATACGGATCAGAATTGGATGCTTCTGTTTATTGACGCAGACTGCGATCCTGCTACAGGATGGGAGGGTTATGATTACCTCATTAATTATTGTGTGATCGACGAAAGCCGCACCGTGGTCTGCAGATATCAAAACGGCCTGTGGCAGGAAATTGCCCTGACGGAATACCGCACAGCAGGAAATGAACTGCAGATACGGGTCCCGCGTTCCGTACTGGGGCTTACGCAGGA
>USLW01000185.1 GCA_900555605.1 uncultured Clostridium sp.
CACCCCGCCACTGCGACGCAAGAAGTGAAAACGGATATCATCCGAATTTTGAATCTGTGCGATCCTTTTGTGATCACCACCGGATTTGACCGTGAAAATTTGTATTTTGAGGTCAGAAAGCCACGGAACAGACAGACGGAGCTGCTCCGCATTTTACGCCGTTATCCGGATAAATGCGGAATCATATACTGCTTGGCGCGAAAAACGGTGGAAGAAATCTGTGCGCTGCTATGCGCACAAGGATACGAGGCGACACGATATCACGCAGGTCTTTCGGACGAGGAACGAAAAGAGAATCAGGAACAATTCGTATATGACCGCAAACGGATTATGGTGGCCACAAACGCATTTGGAATGGGCATTGACAAATCCGACGTATCCTTTGTGATTCATTATAATATGCCGAAAAATATTGAAAGCTATTATCAGGAGGCGGGTCGGGCGGGCCGGGACGGCAGTCCTGCGGAGTGCATTTTGCTGTACAGCGGCGCGGATGTCCGTACCAATCTGTTTTTAATTGAACAAAACGAATCCAATCCGGATATCCCGGAGCCGGTTCGCTTGGAGATTCAGAAAAAGGAGCGGGAACGTCTGAGGCAGATGACCTTTTACTGTACCACGGACGGCTGTCTGCGGGCGTTTATTCTGCGGTATTTTGGAGAAAGGGCGCAGCATTCCTGCGGAAACTGCTCTAATTGTCTGTCAGATTTTGAAACTGTGGATATCACCACCCAGGCGCAGATGATCTTCTCCTGTATTGTACGCCTGAAGCAGAATTTCGGCAGTAAAATGGTGATTGACGTGCTGCGGGGAAGTCGGAACGAACGCCTTCTGCGGTTTCATTTTGATCGGCTGTCCACTTATGGGCTCATGGCAGAGGTTTCGGAACGAAGTCTGCGGGATATGATTGCCTTCCTGACAGCAGAGCATTATCTTGAAACGGATGACGGCACATATCCTGTGCTCCGTCTGACGGAAAAATGCAGGGCCGTGCTGAAAGGAGATGCACGGGTTACTATGAAATGCCTGAAGGAATTGCCTGAGAAAAAGGCGTCTTATGACGGAATACAATCCCGGAGAGAGGCGAAAGAAGAAACAGAGGAAGCACTGTTTACGCGGCTGAAGGCAGTGCGCAGGCAGCTTGCGGACAGTCTCGGCGTACCGGCATTTGTGGTGTTTACCGATGCGGCGCTGCGGGATATGAGCCGGAAACAGCCGCGTACTATGGAGGCATTTTTAGAGGTGTCCGGCGTGGGTGCGGCAAAGCAGAAACGATTCGGGGCGGTTTTTGTCGGTGCCATCCGCACTTATCTGCAGGAGCAGATCTCAAAAGGCGGCTGACAGGGATTCCCGGATCCGCCTTTATAAAGGCAGGGGAGAGATGGCACTATTGTCCCGGTCCGCCCCGTTTTTCTTCAAGCAGGGCGCGGAGCGCCTTTCGAAATGCCGCATCCTGTGCAGGCGTACGTTTCGCCGGTCCCTTCAGCCTGCCGCCTGCGGCGCGGATTTTTTTAGCCATATAGCGGGACTCCAATAAACTGTCGATATTGGAATTGTTGTAAATCATGCCATTCTGGCTGATGGGGACGGCGCCGCGGGCTAAACACATGGCAGCTAATCCATAATCCTGCGTGACAACGATGTCACCGGAGCGGATCAGATTAACAAGCTTGAAATCTGCACTGTCCGCACCTTTATCTACTGTGATGGTAACCGCTCCCTTTTTTTTGAAAACATGGGAGGTATCGCAGAAAATAATACAGACATAGCCGTATGTCCGTGCCGTACAGATGGCTTCGTCAACTACGGGGCAGCCATCTGCATCAATCAGAATTCGGACTTCCGGATTCTGCTGCTCTTTCTCCTGCCGCCTGATGCAGTAAACGTCATGGGGCATATGGATTCCGTAATAATATTTTATAAGACTGCCGACCTTCTCCATGCCGTTGCGCAGCGCGACCCTTTTTGAGGCGGAATTAGTATCCCGGATAATAGAATACACCGCATCAAACCCCAATTTTTCAAAGGCGTACTTTTTACATCCCATGGCGGCTTCTGTCGCATAGCCCTGATGCCAGTACGCCTTTTGGAAAAGGTAGCCGATCTCCGGAACCTGCCGGCCGTTCCAATCCTGATAGGTAATTCCGGCCTGGCCGATCAGTCTGCCGGAATCTTTATGAAGGACTGCCCAGAGGCCGAAGCCGTCTTGCTGATAGCGCATCAGCTGCCGGTTCAGCCAATCATGCACTTCTGCGTCTGAAAATGCATGTTCATAAGCATACATCACTTCTGCGTCCTGCAGAATCATACACAACGCATGGTAATCCTCCTGCGTCAGACTACGCAGCTGCAGCCGCTCTGTTTCCAAGATCATAGCGAACGGACCTCCGATGAATTTACCAAATGAATTTACAAGTGAATTTACTCTGGGAATTTACTTGAATTTATATTGTATCCGGGCCTGCAGATAATGTCAAATGGACCGTTGCATATTGACAACCTCCGTGATATAATCCGAATGTTTAACACAATCATGAAAGGGAGCAGTTTATATGAAGAAAAGATTTCAGTTTATAGCGATGGCGCTGCTGCTTTGTATGGTTTTGGCAGCCGCTGCATGTTCCTCCGCGGCTGACCAGCAAAGCGTGGAGGCAATTAAAAAGGCCGGGAAGATTACGATGTATACCAACGCGCAGTTTCCGCCTTTTGAGTACTTAGGTTCGGATAACAAGCCCGCCGGTGTCGATGTGGACATTGCAAAAGCAATTGCCGAAGAATTAGGCGTTGAATTAGAGGTAAAGGACGTTAATTTCGATACGATCATCGGATCGATCCAGTCCGGAAAGGGCTCCATGGGAATTGCCGGCATTACCGTAACCGACGAACGGAAGGAATCTGTGGATTTTTCCATTGAATATACGACCAGCCGCCAGTACATTATTATTCCGGCGGACGCTCAGGTTCAGAAGCTGGAGGATATGGCAGGCATGCGGATCGGCGTGCAGCTGGGAACCACCGGCGACTTTATCATGTCTGATGAGGTGAATGGCTATAAGGATGACAATGATCAGCCGGTAAAGGGCGTCATTCAGGATACGGGCGCAAGCGTAACGCAGTATCCTTCCGCGTTAGAGGCTGCGATGGCGCTGAAATCCGGTAAGCTGGACGCGGTGGTGATTGATAAGCTGCCTGCTGAAATTATCGTAGCGAATCAGGACGGATTGAAAACGCTGGAACTGAAGTACGCGGACGGCAGTACTACGGAAGAATCCTATGCCATCTGCGTGGCAAAAGGAAACGACTCCCTGCTGGAGGTTGTTAACCGCGTTCTGCAGAGACTGATTGCAGACGGAAAAATAGATGAATTTATTATTCAACATACAGGTGCGGCTTCACAGTAATCCGTGATTACTGGCTGAGCTTCTGAAAGGCTGAAAAGGGGCGTCGGTTTATACGCCCCTTCGTTATTTTAATTGCGGAAGGACGTTGCGCATGGCAGATCTTTGGGATCAGTTCTGTTCATTATTTGAAAAAACCTTTATCCGGGACGACCGGTATCTGTTATTTTTAGAGGGTTTGGGAAATACGCTTCTGATCGCTGTATCAGCGACGCTGATCGGGGTGCTGATCGGTCTGGTTGTGGCAGTTGTGAAGGTATGGCATCAACAGACAGGCAGGGGCAGGCTTCTAAACGGCATCATGGAGTTTTATACGACGATAATCCGCGGCACGCCGGTGGTGGTGCAGCTGCTGATTACTTATAATGTTATTTTTGCTTTTTCCGATAAAGCGGTATTGATCGGAATTTTTGCCTTCAGCATTAATTCCGGCGCATATGTTTCAGAGATTATACGAGCGGGAATCAACGCGGTTGACAGAGGACAGCTGGAGGCGGGACGTTCTCTCGGCCTATCCCAAAGTACGGCTATGATACATATCGTGCTGCCCCAAGCACTGAAAAATGTACTGCCTGCCCTCGGCAATGAGTTTATTGCAATTTTGAAAGAAACCTCGGTAATCGGTTATCTGGGGGTAAGAGATTTAACAAGAGCAGGGGAGCTTGTCAGAAGCCGGACTGCGGATGCATACTTCTCCCTGATTTCTGTGGCGCTGATCTACCTGCTGCTGGTGCTGGGCCTTTCCGCGTTGTTTAAAAAGCTGGAAAGGAGGCTGGCGAAGAGTGATCGTCGTTAAGGACTTAAAAAAGAACTATAACGGTCTGGATGTGCTCAAGGGCATTGACCTGACCATCAATAAGGGCGATGTTGTCTGCCTGGTTGGGCCTTCCGGCTGCGGCAAGTCCACTTTTCTGCGCTGCCTGACCCGCCTGGAAGAACCGGACGGCGGCACGGTTATGCTGGACGGCAAAGAGATCACCGAACGCGACATTGATGCCACCCGCGCCCAGATGGGCATGGTGTTCCAGCATTTTAACCTGTTTCCGCACAAGACGATTCTGGAGAACATGATCCTTGCGCCCGTTGAGGTTAAAAAGATCCCGGCCGAGCAGGCCAAGGCCAAGGCAATGCAGCTTCTTGAGCGTGTCGGTCTTGCCGACCGAGCAGATGCTTACCCCATCCAGCTCTCCGGCGGCCAGAAGCAGCGTATAGCCATCGTGCGCGCGCTGTGCATGGAGCCTGACGTTATGCTGTTTGACGAGCCGACGAGTGCACTCGACCCCGAAATGGTCGGCGAGGTTCTCGACGTTATGAAGGAACTTGCCAACGAGGGCATGACGATGGTCGTCGTTACCCACGAGATGGGCTTTGCCCGTGAGGTCGGCAACCGTGTGCTGTTCATGGCCGACGGTAAGCTCGTTGAAGAAGGCACGCCCGAGGATATCTTCGAAAATCCTCAGAGCGAGCGTTTGCAGGACTTCCTGTCCAAGGTGCTTTGATATGAATAAAACAGAACTAAAAAATGCCTCCATAGATTCAATCGAGTCTATGGCGGACTTCTACGAAAAAACAGCAGATGAGATATGGGAGAACCCCGAGCTTTCGCTCAAGGAGTATAAGGCCGCGGCGCTTTACTGCCGCATCCTGCGCGAGCACGGCTTCGATGTGCGCGAAAAGCTCTGCGGCATAGACACCGCGTTCT
>USLW01000186.1 GCA_900555605.1 uncultured Clostridium sp.
TAAATCCCGGTAAAATCACGATTTGCCATGACTTTGCCGGGAAGATTTTTGAAAACAGGAGACTTTTTTTACAGCCCGCATCTCAAATTACACGGGCTGCGGCAGTTTTGCACTTTTCAGCCAGGCAATGGTGTCTGCAATTGTCTGATAGAGGTCCCGGGGGCGGTAGCCTAATTCACTGGTTGCTTTATCGTGTGAAAACCGGTCGTTGCTCTGCAGCGTATCAAGTGAATATTTTGTGTAAAGGGGGCGCTGCCTTTTTTGTTTGGCGTACCATGCCATAAAGGGCGCCGCGGCCTTGGCAAGCCACATGGGCAGAACGGGAAGATGCTTTCCTCCGTGGATTTCTTTCACCATACCCAGCACCTCTCTGACCTCGTAGTGTCTGTTGGAGAGAATGTAGCATTCGCCGACAGTTCCTTTTTCCGCTGCTAAAAGGCAGCCCTGTGCTACGTCACGTACATCTACGAAATCATATCCGCCGTTTACGCAGGCCGGCAGGTGACCGTTAATATAGTTGCTGACCAATTGAACCAAATGATTGCCGGAGGAGTCATAAGGCCCTAAAATACCGGATGGCTGTACGATGACGGCATTGAGTCCTTCTTTTACCAGATCAAGCACTGCCTGCGTGGCATCTGCCTTTGTTTTGGCATATCCGCCTCTTACCTGATCCGCGGAAAACACAGCTACCTCCTGTAAAACGTGGGGTTTGCTTTTTTCGGGAATTGCATGAACTGAGCTGACATATACCATGCGCTGCACTCTCTTTTTCAGACAGAGCGCGGCTATATTCTTTGTTCCGTTTACATTCACATCATACAGCGCAGGGGAGACCTTTTCAGAAATATCAATGATTCCTGCAGTATGAATCATGGTAATCTCCGCGTCTTCGGTGTCCTCAAACAGCGGCAGCAGTGTTTCCTTTTGCCGTACGTCGCCTTTATAATAAACAATATTGTTGTCATCCCGGAGAGATTCTGAGGGCAGAATCAATCCCCGGACCTGACAGCCGCGCCGTTTCAGCTGCCGAATAAGGGTATTTCCAAGATGGCCGTTTGCGCCTGTGATCAGATACAGTTTCTTCATATCAAACACCTCCTTGCGATAATGGACAGACTGTTGATTATCCTCTTTGCTTGCAGTATAATCGTCATTGAATGATTGCGCAATCATCAGATTTGTTCTGGGTGAAGCATTATTGAACAGATTCCGGGCTGTCTGTTGAAAAGGAGATGCTGTTTTGAAAAAGTTAACAAATGATCACCGCACGCGTGTAACAAAAATGCTGATCCGCGGTGCTTTTACGCAGCTGCTCGGTCAAAAGCCGATTCAAAGTATTTCCATCAAAGAGCTGTGTGAACTGGCGGGGATCAATCGCGGTACGTTTTATACGCATTATAAAGATATCTATGATTTGCGGGACCAGATAGAGGAGGAAATGGTGGTCAGCTTTGAAAAGGCGATCCGGCCTTTGCTGCAGATGGACAGGCAGGAGGCGACAATGCTGCAGATCACAACGGAAATTTTTCAATGCTTGAAGGATCATTCTGATTTATGCATTGTCATGTTAGGCGAATATGGAGATAAAGCCTTTGTTGCAAAGCTGCTGGAAATGGGGCGGGAACGCTGTGTGGAATCGTATTCCAAATATTTTGCCAGTGCGACGCCGCAGCAGATTGAATATTTCTATGCATTTGCCAGTGCGGGCTGTATTGGTTTGCTGCAGAAATGGCTTGCTGACGGTATGACAGCTTCTGCGGAGGAAATTGCTAAAATGGCGGAAAATATTATGCTGCATGGTACCGGCTTTTTGAATTGAATCAAAAGAAGTGATTGCGAATCAGCAGTTTGGGCCGGGCTGCTTGCTCCCGGCCCAAACTGTTTTTCTGCTTTTCGTATTTTATTTCCCTGTACAAATTTCACTAATCCGGATTGTCGGAGAGGACTGGATTTTATGGAAGGTGATCCGAAGATAGTGATATTCGCCTTTTCCGGTCAGGTCCTCTGTAATCGGATTTTCCTTAGATGCTTCGGCGCCGTCCTTTGTGCGGTCCGCCAATGCCGTCCATTTTTGGAAGGTCGGATCGTTGGTGCCCTCAATGGTATAGTAATAGGTGCCGGCGCCCTCCACAAAATATTGAATCGTGCCCACGTCGCAGGCTCTGCCCAGCGCCAGTCTGACCCATGGCTTTTCGTCGCTGCTTTCGGGTTTCCAGCATCCGCTGCTGCTTTCGCCGTCTGTCATCAGCCAGGACCAGTATTCCGTGGTACTGTTCCCGTAATAAGTAGAGGAGGCGGCAACCGGCTTGTTCAGTGCCAGATTGACGGAAGAATCGTAAGCATTCTCCGCATCTGGATTCAGAAGGGCAACCGCTGTTTTTCCGCTGCCCGGAACTTTTACAGTGACAGTGCCCTTTTCATCTGCTTTTATTTCTTGTACCTCACCATTTACAGATACCTGATAGGTGTATTGGGGAGATTGATTGATAAAATTAAAATAGATATCTGCAGGCAGTGTTTCGATTTCCAGCGTAAAGCTGTAAAGCGTTTCATATGTGACTGGCATATCCGCCGAACGCCAGCGATATTTTACTACAGATCCCGTCATGCTTTCATGGATAAACGGAGAGATCTGCAGACTGTCATAGTGCGGCTGGAACCCATATCCATAAGTGTATAATCCCCAGATCGGATATGCCAGTGTCGGCATGGAATCATACCACCCGTAATCCGCCGGTGTCACACCGTCCCGCATAAAGCAGGTTGCGCCTACAAAGCCATGTTTAGAAAATACATCTGTAAATCCGTTGAGATATTTGGGGATCAGCGTCCGGTCGCCGTATGCGGGAAAGCCTGCGTAAAAGTCTCCGTCCGGAGCGCCGTACCAGCCGCCGTTCATTCCCAGCATGGACAGCGTGTGGTCATAGCTTTGAGAGGCCGGCTCGTTTTTAAACTGCAGGTCCAGTACATTCATCACATGAAAGGGCAAATCAAATACTGCGGTAGCGCGTTCGACGGCCTGCACTATTTGCTGAGCCCGGATTTTTGTCACAAGATCTGTTTTCAGTGCGGCGCCTTGTACCGGCAGATACATCACGTCCAGGTTGCTGTCGCCGTACAGGAAGGTTTGAGTAGCCTCGGACCACATTTTTTCATTAAAATCTTTTTTGATTTTTTCAGCCAGAGCGGCATAGTCTGCTGATTTCTCCAGGTTTTTGTATACGTTCTGCTCGATTTCCGCCATATATTGAAGTGCATGATAATACATGGCCGATGTATAGCCGTTATATTCTCCCTGTGTATGCTCCCAATAGTCGTTCATGTTAAATTTATCTGTGGTATTCAGCAGCCGGCACAGATAGAGGTCCCCGTTCATATAGCGTTTCTGCTGGGATTCCATTGCTTTTTCGATTGAATCGTACATTTCGTCTAAAAAGGCCCGATCCCCGGTCAGTGCATAGAGGTCAATAACGGATATGACATAACCCGGCATCATATCGCTGTATTGACTGCCCCAGCTGTCTCCGCCGGACTGCGGATAAGGACTCATAATATGCCCGTCTTTTGCCTGGAGCTTATCCCGGATAACGCGCATTCCGTTTTTTTGCGTTTCCAAGGCCTGATCGTCTCCCAGCAGGCTCAGCAGATTGGTATTCCAATGCTGCTCTAAAGCAGGAAGCTCAAAGAAATGGTTTGGATTTTCGACGGTGGTACCCATATCATAATCCATGATCATCAGTCTGCCGTAATGATTCAGCGCCTGTGAGATCAATGCCTCATTAACGCCGTTGAGTGTTCCCAAATCAAAATAGTCATCATAATTTTCAGGACGGATGATATACGTCACTTTATCCGTGTTTCCCGTATTGCCGTCTACACGATTGTAAATTTGATAGCCCTGATGGGCTGTTCTGCCGTTATAGGAGCCCCAGCCGTCAGTTGCTCCGACATAACGGAGATCCCGGTCCGGCGCGGAAAGCAGCACGTTCATTTCTAACGGGCGCGTGTCGCCGGCTTCATAGCGCTGTACTGCGGTGGCATATCCGCGCGCTCTATCGTCCCTTCCGGCGACGGTTCCGGTGAAAGATACCGCAAAATTATTTTCCGGAGAAGATAGCAGCGTAAATGAAACATCCTCCATTGCTCTGCGGATATTTCCGTTTCTGCCGCCGGTGCCGTCTCCAAATTTCAAATATGCTTCACCGCCTGACAGAAAGTTGTACATATTTCCGCCGAAGCCGTCAATCCAATAGTTTCCGCCCGAGCGCTGCCAGCGGATATTTTCTACTGCGTGCTCCTTCAGATGGATGGAAGGAAACGCTTGGGAGAGGAGTGTGACATCCTGCGTAAAAGTTCTTTCAAATGAAACTTCGGCAAAGTCCGAAGTAAAATGAAAGGAGACCGTTTCCGTTGTATATGGCCCGCTGTATGTAAATACCGCCGTGCGTGCTTCTTCATTATATACGATTTCCGGCGATGTCTCTAACTGAAGGCTGGTAAAGGTGAAATGATCTAAATAATACTGATCCTTTTCGACATCCCCGGCGCCTCTTACCAGCAGTCCGGTACAAATTCCGTGCGTATCTTCCAGAATATTCTGATTCCTGAGGATCAGCTCTGAAATACGGAATTGTTTATCATAGCTGATTTTTATTGTATATCTTGTTCCCTCATATGTAACAATCTTTTTGCCTTCATCGTGATTTAACAGATCCTTTTTAACCAAGGGCTCTTCCATATCCTGACCTCCATTGTTCGTTTTTTTGTTGCCGCTTCTGTTTACGAAAAAAAAGACAACGCAAACGATGGCAATCAGTGCAACCGCAGCAATTGAAATTGAAAAAATCATTTTATTTTTGCCATTTGATGCCATTTTCCTTGCTCCTTTCTTCCTATTTATTTTTTATATAGCTACGTCTTATCAGTACTTATTCTAATGTGCTTTTCAGTACTGTGCCAGTGATAGATCATAAGTAATTTGAATGACGGAATTTAACTTGTCTTTTTTAAGTGAGAGCAGATCAGGAGCGGTCAATGGCAAGTGAAAGGACGTGATCAGGAATGGGAGGGTGAGGGAAGG
>USLW01000187.1 GCA_900555605.1 uncultured Clostridium sp.
TTCCGACAGCGGATTTCGGGGAGCGGCAATTTGTTTAGACGGATTTGACCGGCTTTGTATCAGCGGTGAATGGGAAAAAGGCATGATCCTATATGCAGGCGCAGGCGTCCTGCTGTCAAGTTTCGCCTCTTTTGCACTTAAGCAGGGGCAGACAGGATTGGAATTTGCCTCCGGAATTCCCGGCTCAGTGGGCGGTGCTATTTGGATGAATGCCGGTGCATACGGCGGGGAAATCAGTCAAGTGCTTTTTGAAAGCGAATGCTTAAATCCGCAGAGCGGACAAATTGAGCGGTTATCCGGCGCGGCGCATCAGTTTGCATATCGGCACAGCGTTTACCAGGAAAACGATGGGATTATCCTCGGCGGATTTTTCAGACTCCGGACAGGTACGCAGAAGCAGATCTCCGGCGAAATGAAACGCCTGAGCTGCCTCAGACGGGAAAAGCAGCCGCTTTCCTATCCCAGTGCGGGAAGCGCTTTTCGAAGACCCGAGGGGCATTATGCCGCGGCGCTGATTGAACAGTGCGGCTTAAAGGGATATCGCTGCGGAGATGCGCAGATTTCGGAGAAGCACTGCGGGTTTATTATTAATTTGGGCGGCGCTTCTTGTGAGGATGTCTTATCTGTGATAGAATATACACGAAAATGTGTCTTTGAACAAACCGGCGTCCTTTTGGAGCCGGAGATCAAATATATCGGTTAGCGGGGCAGCGAGTGTATGAAGTTTTTGATAATAACCGGAATGTCGGGAGCGGGAAGAACACAGGCAACGAAATTTTTAGAGGATATCGGATATTTTTGCATTGATAACATTCCGACGGTGCTGCTGCCGAAATTCGGTGAATTATACACCATGAATGAAATGAATATCGAAAAGCTGGCGCTGGTCATGGATGTGCGCGGGGGAGACTTTTTTGAGGATTTATTTCTTTTCATGAAAAATATGGAGAAAACGGGAATCCATGTCCGGATTTTATTTTTGGATTGTGCGGACAGGGTTCTGATCAATCGATATAAGGAAAATAAAAGACTGCATCCGTTGGCACCGGATGGCAATAATGCATCAGGTATCCGGAAGGAACGGCAGCGGTTGGAGAAGCTGCGGGAGAAAGCAGACTATCTGATTGATACGACGGCGCTTTCCATCTGGGATCTCAAGAAAGAGATCAATGATATCTTTGGAGCGGACAGGCGTTCTGCCGGCATGAAGATTAACATTATTTCTTTTGGCTATAAACACGGTCTGCCGGATGCATGCGATCTGGTATTTGACGTCCGTTTTATTCCAAATCCCTATTATGTTCCGGAGCTGCGTCATTTTACCGGGAATGATTCCAATGTTAAGGAATATGTATTATATAGTGAAGAGACGAAGGTCTTTCTGGACAAATTGTTTGATTTGCTGAAATTTTTGCTTCCGCTTTATATTGTGGAGGGAAAGGAGGTTCTTGTTATCGGGATCGGCTGTACGGGCGGAAAGCACCGCAGCGTGGCGATTGCAAACGAAACAATGCGGCTGTTATCCTCAGCAGGCTATACGGTCTCTCTGGAGCACCGGGATATCGGGAAATAGCGCATATGGAAATAAACTGTGAGTGAAAAAAGTATGCCGCCGACCAAAAGGTCCGCGACGAAACGGAGGACAGCATGGAACAACAGGACACGATTTATATTTTCGGTCATCGGAATCCGGATGCGGATTCTATATGCGCTGCCATTGCATATGCCGAACTGAAACGGAAGCTCGGTTATCAGGCAGAGGCGCGCAGGCTCGGTGAGATGAATGAGGAGACTGCCTTCATTCTCAATTATTTTAAGGTGCCGGTGCCGCAGATGCTGGATAATGTCAAAACGCAGGTACGAGATCTGAATATCGACATGGTGGATCGTCTTTCTCCGGATATATCGATTAAGACCGCCTGGAGCATTATGGATAAGACCAAGATTAAAACGCTTCCTGTAGTAGACGATAATCAAAAGCTGCTGGGTTTGGTATCGATCACAAACATTACGGCAAAATATATGGATGCCTTTGATTACAGCAGTATTGCCACCTGCGGTACAAAAATCGACAATATTTTGGAGACCCTGGCCGGAGATATTGTGGCAGGCAGGAGAAAGGATTTTCAGTCCACGGGAAAAGTCGTGGTGGCCGCCTGTATGCCGGAAGGATACGGGGATTATATGGAAGCCGGAGATATTGTGATTGTGGGCAATCGGGAGGATGCGCAAAAGCGGGCGCTGGAATTAGGCGCGAACTGTATTATCATCACCTGCGGCTTTGAACCTTCCGCGGAAATGTGCGCGCTTGCGGAATCCATGCATGCCTTGATCATCCGGACTGCCTTTGATACGTATACAACGGTCCGTCTCATTAATCAGAGTCTTCCGGTGGGTTCCATTATGACTGCTGATGTGGACGGCGGTATTGCAAAATTCCATATTGATGACTTTGTGGAAGATATCCGTGATAAAATGATTAAAAACCGTTACCGAAGCTATCCTGTAATCGATGCACAGGGCGTGGTCCTGGGCTCCGTTTCACGGTATCATCTGATTACACACCGGAAGAAGAAGGTGATTCTGCTTGACCATAACGAGAAAATGCAGACTGTCACGGGCATTGAGGAGGCTGAGATCATAGAGATCATTGATCACCATAAGGTAGGCGATCTGACGACATCAAGGCCGATTTTGTTCAAAAATGAACCGGTGGGCAGCACCTCCACGATTATTGCGAATCTTTATTCGGAAAAGGGGAGACGCCCCTCCCAAGCGATTGCGGGAATTCTATGCGCGGCGATTATTTCCGATACCCTGAAATTCCAGTCTCCCACCAGTACGGACCTGGACCGACAGGTTGCGGAGCGACTGGCAGACATTGCCGGAATCGATATAGAAGATTTTGCAGCGCTGATGTTTAAAGCCGGCACTTCATACAAAGGAAAGACGCCGGAGGAAGCGTTTCAGCAGGATTTTAAAAAGGTGACGGTGGGCGGGTATCATGTGGGTATCAGTCAGATTACCGTGCTGGATTCGGTTCTGCTGAACGAACTGAAATCCGGCGTGATCGGGTATATGCGGGAAAAATCCCGCGACAGCGAATATGCGCTTATGGTAATTATTTTTACGGATTTAGGAGAGAAGCGGACAGAACTTCATTTTGCAGGCGAATTGGCTGAGACGGTTTTGAAGGAATTGGAGGCACCGGCAGGCAGCAGCGCTATGGTCTATCCGTATATTATGTCGCGGAAAAAGGATGTGATCCCGCTGATTGCCATGATGATTGAAAAAATGCGCTTGTAATTTTAAAATGTTAATAATGAGTTTACAGTTTTTTCGTTGACTGTATTTCTGGATTCTGTTATTTTTCAATTATAGACAATATTAGGTTGTATCATAATGATTTGGAGGGGTTTGAAGTGCGTATGAAGAAAATCTTGAGAGGTATGATTGCGGTATGTCTGGTCTTGTCCGCAGTGCTGGCAATGGCCGGCTGTAAGGAAGAAGAGAGTGGATATAAGAAGGAACATTTGCCGAAGGGACCGGAAAAATTCGGTCGTTACTATTTTCAGCAGTATTATCCTGATAATTGGGGTCTGTTGGTAGGTGACGACGGCTATTACTATCATCGCTTTGACGAACCCGCAGTTGGCAAAGCCGGATTGGTTGTGCAATTTGTACCGAATGACAATGCGGAGAACGTAAAGTATTCTGTATATCATACCAATGAATCTTCTGTGGCAATTACCCTTGAAACGATTGCAAACCGCGTGTTTGACGAATCGCTCCAGGATCCCAGATATTATAATAGCCTTTATTTAGATCCTGCAGTCGGCATCAGAGATACGTTCGTTGTGACCTCTGAGAAGCCTGAAAAGATCAATTATAACAATAGACAATATCTGAAGGTTACATATACGTTCGTTGTTGAAGGAGAAGACTGGAAGGGCGAGTATTATGTTTCCAACGGACAGAGCAGCTACTATATTATCTCTTTTGAAGCAAAGGCGGATCTGTGGGAGAATTATGAGCCTACTTTCCGTAAGATGATAGACGATTTTGAGGAAACCGGATTTGAACAAGAGAAATAATCTGCGTCAATTCTCTGTGATATGATACCAAAAATAAAATGGCCTGCGTTTATGCAGGTCATTTTTATGCAATGAAAGAACGGAGGCGGCAATGGTAGAGTTTACGGTGGAACCGGCGGAAGACGGCAAACGTGCCGAACGCGTAATTTTATCCCGCTATCGCGCGCTGCGGCGGGGGGACTTTTACAGTGCCCTCAGAAGGCGGGACATTCGCGTTAATCAGAGCCGTATTCATGAGAATGTGATTTTGCGCAGGGGCGATCTGGTAACGCTGTATCTGCAGATCCCTCCTTTAGAGGAAACTGCGGATGCGCCGCCTCCCTATCGGATTGTGTATGCAGATGCGCAGATTGTGGTGGTTTCAAAGTGTCAGGGAATACCGGTTCAGGCAGACCGCAACGGTGAGATCTGCCTGCTGGATCTAATCCGGCAGGAATACGGACAGGCCTGCATGCTTTGTCATCGCCTTGATCGCAATACAGGCGGATTGACCGTCATCGGCCGCAGTGAGTCGTCTGCTGAAGCCTTTGCCGCCTTTCTAAATCAAAGGGGATACCGGAAGCTGTATCGCTGCCACGTCCATGGAATGCTGGCACAGACCTATGCGCAGGCGCCTCATAACCGGTGGGGGATGGCAGTGCTGCGCGGATGGCACTTTAAGAACCGGCAGGAAAGCCTTGTACATATATATGACGCACCGAAACCGCACTGCAAACAGATTGAGACAGCATTCCGGATCCTGTCTTACGATGCGCGGCGTGATACCAGTTTTCTTGAGATTGAACTGATGACCGGCAGAACCCATCAAATTCGGGCTCATTTTGCCCATATCGGACATCCTGTGGTAGGAGACGGGAAATATGGAGACTGCAGATTAAACCGTCGATTTTCTTATCAATATCAAGCCTTATGGGCATATGCGCTTGTACGCTCTGAATTTGTCGCAGAGCCGGATTACGAAAAAGCCGTT
>USLW01000188.1 GCA_900555605.1 uncultured Clostridium sp.
GCCGCCGAGCCAGCTCATTTTCAGCGCTTTGCCGCCGTTTTCTGCTACCAGTGAAAAGCCGTCGGTATTTCCCCAAGAACCGTTGTCCTCCACCTTCCATTTCTTCGTCAATTCCGCCTGTGCAGCGGTATCGTTTTCATATGCATCAAAATTCTCGGTATAGAACGTAACTTTCTCCTCCTCTGCCGCTGCAGGCAAAAGGCCAAGAGACGCAACCAGTGCAAGCGCGATAAGAAGCGCCATGGTATTTTTCAGCTTCTGCATAAAACAACCTCCTGACAAATATGAAATTTACTACATGATTATATTTTATAATAGAAGTTTTACTTTTGCAATGTTCTTTTTACATTTTGTGTGAATTAAGATTTCCCATTTTATAGATTACAGCATAGGCGCAAGCAGTCTGCAGACTCTGCCGATGAAGCGGCGCGGAAGACTGTATCTTTTGATATCCGCGGATGTTACAATGCGGCATTGCTTTACACAGGCCAGATAATCCGCCTCAATCTCTGCCGGTACACTGCCGCCGGAAAGATAACAGCCGCATTCAAAATTTAAAAACAGACTGCGGTAATCGAGGTTGATTGTGCCTACAACAGCACGGATATCGTCGCAGACAAATAATTTGGCGTGCACCATTCCCGGAAGGTATTCATAAATCTTGACATCTGCCGCAAGCAGTTCTTTGTAATAGGTACGTGCTACGGTGCTCGACAGCCAGCTGTCTGACTGAAACGGAACCATTAAACACACATCCACACCGCTCCGTGCCGCAAACTGCAGGCATTCCGACATCTCGCTGTCTATTACCAGATAAGGGGTCATAATATGAACATAACGGGTTGCTTTACTGATCAGATCAATATAAACCCGCTTCCCGATGTCCTCGTCATCAAAGGGACTTTCTCCGAAGGGCACCGTACAGCAGTCGCTTTTGCAGCTGTGCTGTCTTAAATAATCGCTGAATCTCTCTGTTTCGTTTCCATACAGCGCCCAGTTGCGCAGAAACATCACTGTCAGTGAATCTACGGCGCCGCCCTGCAGCATGACGCCGGTATCCTTCCAATGACCGTACCGCGCAATTTCATTGATATATTCATCCGCGATATTAATGCCCCCGGTAAAGCCGACTTTACCGTCTATTACCAGAATTTTACGGTGATCACGGTTATTCTGTATCGTCGACAGCGCCGGATAGATCGGTGCGAAAACCCTGCACTGGATTCCCTTTTTCTCCAGTTCCTCACAGGTGCCCCGGGGCAGACGCCCTAAGCTGCCCATACCGTCATACATCAGGCGGACCGCTACCCCGCCGGCGGCCTTCCGAATCAGAATGTCACGGACGCGGTCCCACATTTCGCCATCGGCAATAATATAATATTCCAAGAAAATAAAATGTTCTGCCTTTTCCAGCTGTTCCGCCATATCCGCAAACATGTGCTCACCCAAGGAATAGTAGCGAACCTGTGTATTGTCATATGACGGATAGCCGAACGAAGCCAAATAGCGCGCCAACCCATCCGGCGGGTCCGCTGATTTTTCAGCCGTAAGCTTGTCCAGCCTGCGGCTGCGGCGTCTGACAAGTATGGAAATGGGTTGTATTTTAAAAAACAGATAGATCAGGGATCCGAATACCGGTACAATGGCCACCGGCAGAATCCAAGCTAATTTAAAGTCCGGATTATCCCGGCTGTTGATGATTCTGATAATTAAAAAAGCGGACAGGAGCACAAATCCGCCATAAATATAAACAATATATTTAGAAAGCCAGACAAAGGACAGAAACAGCACGAAAATCTGCAGCAGCATTAACAAAATACAGACAGCGGTACGGCTGAATATAATGCGGAATAATACTTTGCTGATTGTAACTCTGTTCTTTTTTCCTTTTTCCGACACGACAAAGTGCTCCTGTCCGGTTTACGGCGACTGCAATCGTACAAAAACTTTACATCAAGGACCGGTACAATGCCTTGATATCTTCTACGGATGTATCCTTCGGATTGCCGGGACGGCATGCATCCGCATAGGCCGATTCTGCCAGGAACTGGACGTCCTCTTCCTTGACAATGCTCTTAAAATCAGCAGGAATTCCTACATCCTCCGACAGCTTTTTCACAGCCTCCACTGCGGCCCTGCGGTACTCCTCCTGCGTCATATTTTCCGTACCTTCCACGCCCATCGCCTGTGCAATGTATTTATACTTGTCACCTGTCGCATCCGCGTTATATGCCATTACTGTAGGCAGCAGGATGGCGTTTGCCACGCCATGAGGCGTATCATAGACAGCACCCAGCGGATGCGCCATGGAGTGTACGATTCCGAGGCCGACATTGGAAAAGCCCATCCCGGCAACATATTGGCCGAGCGCCATTCCTTCCCTGCCCTCAGGCGTATTTGCAACAGCTCCCCGCAAGTTCTTGGAAATGATTTCAATAGCTTTGAGATGGAACATATCGGTCAGTTCCCATGCGCCCTTTGTAATATAGCCCTCAATTGCATGAGTCAGTGCATCCATACCGGTTGCGGCAGTAAGGCCTTTCGGCATGCTGGACATCATATCCGGGTCAATTACCGCGATCACCGGAATGTCATGCGTGTCCACACAGACAAACTTCCGATTTTTTTCAACGTCAGTGATCACGTAATTGATCGTAACCTCCGCCGCAGTTCCCGCTGTTGTCGGAACAGCAATGATCGGTACGCATTTATTTTTCGTGGGCGCAACGCCTTCCAGACTTCTGACATCACTGAATTCCGGATTATTGATAATAATTCCCACGGCTTTTGCCGTGTCCATGGAGGATCCGCCGCCGATTGCAATGATGTAATCCGCGCCCGCGGCACGATAAGCCTCAACGCCGCTCTGCACATTTTCAATTGTCGGATTTGCTTTTATCTTAGAGAAAAGTTCATATACCAGCCCCGCTCCGTCCAATACATTCAGTACTTTCTGTGTGACGCCGAATTTGACCAGATCCGGGTCGGAACAGACGAACGCCTTTTTGAATCCGCGGCCCTTTACCTCGTCCGCGATGGCCTGAATCGCCCCGGCGCCATGATATGATGTTTCATTCAACACAATTCTGTTCATAACGAAATCCTCCTCATAAATAAATCAATAATACGGCTCCGGACCTTCCCGGAACCGTACGTTATTATACCACAATTATACAAAGAAAGCGCCATCTATTTTTCAGATGACAAAATTACCGCCCCGGAAAATCGGTTCTGCCCGGTTGTCTTCCGTATATCCCGTTATTTCAAGATCCTCTGTACCCACCATGAAATCCACATGTGTCAAGGAATCATTTACCCCTCTTTCCAAAAGTGCTTCCGTTTCGCATGCAAGTCCGTTTTCGATACAGGACGGATAAGCCTTTCCCAGCGCAAAATGACAAGAGGCATTTTCATCAAACAGGGTATTATAAAATAAAATTCCCATATTTGAAATCGGTGAGTCCTTTTGTACCAGGGCGATCTCTCCGAGCCGCCTGGCGCCGTCGTCCGTCTCAATAATCTGCTGCAGCAGCTCTTTGCCGCGCCGTGCCTCATAGCCGGAAACCACACCGTTTTGAAAGGTAATCGAAAACTCCTCAATCAGTGAGCCGTTATAGCACAGCGGCAGGGAACTCACCAACGTACCCTCCGCCGTATTTCTGTCCGGAGCCGAGAAGATCTCCTCAGTCGGCATATTTGCGATAAATTCCACGCCGGACTGCGTTTTTTCCGCGCCTCCCAGCCAGATATGCCCTTTGGGCATCCCCACCTTAAAATCTGTTCCGTTCGCGCTCCGGTAATGTAACCGGCTGTACTGCTTTTGATTCAGATAAGCACAGCGCTGCCGGATCGTTTCATTGTGCCGTTTCCATGCCTCCACGGGATCTGGGATGTTCAGGCGCATTGCTTTTTCGATTGCTTCGGAAAGAAGCATGCAGGCTTTCGCAGGCTCTGCTTCCGGGAAAACCTTTTTTGCCCAAACCTCCACCGGCGCTGCCACAATACACCAGCTGCAGCGGTTTGTTGTGGTATACGCATAATATTTTTCAAAGGCCCTGTTTGATGCCAGCGCGGCAGCCTTTAATTTCTCCGGATCAATCCCTGCATAGGCATCCGGGTTCCCCGCATACACGTTGATAAAGCATCCGCCGCGTTCCGCATAATACAGCCTTGATTGTACAAACCAATCCGGGATCTGCTCCAAGACCTCGATGCCGGCATACTCATATTTACAGCGGGTCAAAATCTCATCGCTCCACAGCGTGACGACCTCCCGCGCCCCTGCCCGGTATGCAGCCCTGCCGAGGGCTCTGGCAAATCCGGCACAGTCAACAGGGCAAGTGATAACAACATCCTGTCCGGGCTGTACATTGACACCGCTTCGGACCGTAAGATCCGCATATCTATCATAATTCATTGTAATCATACCATACCCCTGCCAGGCAGGGATTCCTTTCTTCTGTAACGTAACGGAACCGCTTCGGGTCCGGATGCGCGCAAAGCGCTGTTTTCACATAAGCGGCTCAATAGGCGGTTAGCTTCCATCTGCTCCACCCGCCGGCCTGGCTGTCCGGGAAGCGGTCTACGCACTCCTGATAATATTTTTGAGAATTTGTCTGATCTCCCAGCAGCTCATATGCCTTTCCTAAATAAAACAGCACCATTGACATCTCCGCATAATCGTTATAATAACGATAAACCGGCAGCAGCAGCTCGATTACCTTTTCATATTCCTCCTGCTTTTCATATTCAAACAGCATTCCGTAATTCGCTTTTGCAAAAAGCTGCTGCGAATCCGTATAGAGCGACGTCAGCTCCGTCTTTTTATCGGCAGACAAATAACGCGTTCCGTCCTCCTGCATAAAATCATACAGAAGCTCCACGACACTGTAATAATTTCTGAACAAATACAACTGCTTCGCCTGGGCATACAGCTCTTCGGCATACCGGTGCTGTGCTTCCTCGCTGTCAGGCATTCCCGTTGGATCCGCCGGAAGTGCTCCGCTTGCATCCGGTGTTGCCTCCGGCTTCTCCCCAGAGGGCGCCGCACTGGACAGGCTTC
>USLW01000189.1 GCA_900555605.1 uncultured Clostridium sp.
TGCTTGTAATTGCCGCTGCCGTGCTGGTGGCCGCTGTTGTGATCATCATCGTACGGAACCGGAAAAAGTCCGGTAAGTCGTAAGAAAGGAATATGCAGCATATGGCAGAGACGAGGTTTATTCATTTTATGAGCAGCGTCGGAAAACGCGGTGCTGCTTTGCTGCTGGGTTTGCTTTTCCTCATGCAGCTATATGCCTGCCAGGGGGGCGGAAACGGAGAGGGGGCTGCGGCAACCGGCTTTTCGGACCCCGGCCTTCCTACGGGGCAGATTGACCCGAACGCAACCATGGACCCTTCCGTGGTACCGGATAATCTGCAGGGAACAATCCGGCTGCTGGTGAAAAACGACCTGCGGGAAAAGGGCGACAATCAGGCTATGCGGCAGTGCATTGCCAATTACGTCAGTACTTTTCAGATGTATTATCCCAATATTTCCGTTCAGATACGGTATGTAGACGAAATGAACCGGGAACTGAAAGCGGATGCGGATGTGTTTTTGCTGACTGCGGAGGATTCGCTTCGTTACATGGCCGATGAAAAGTACGATGGAACCGGGTATGCCCGGCAGTTTCTGGATCTGTCCGATTATTATGAACGGTTCCGTACGGAGCGCGATCAGCTGCTGCTTCCCGCAATGAAGCTCGGTCAGGTCGGCGCCTCCCAGCAATGGATTCCGTTCCAATATGACAGAGCCGTCATATATGCGGACAAACGCGTATTTGAAGAAGCCGGTGCAGAGATCACTTCCGCCGATTGGACGTATGAGGACTTTACAAAGCTGGTGGGCCAGCTGACCTTTACGGGAAAAGACGGTCGATATACGGGGCTTTATCTGGCCTATCACCAGGCGTTTGTATGGAAGCTGTTTGTCCGCGGCACCGGCGGGGAATGGTTTGATCCGGCGCAGGGAAAAGCCGTACTGACGGAGGGAAAGGTGTATGAGGGCTTCCGTACGATGTTTTCTATGCTTGAGAACGGTACTGCCCGGGGCAAGGACTTTAATCAAAATGGTTCCGCTGTCTCGAAATCAGCCATGGCCATTGCATTTGCCTGCCAGCCTGAGCGTGACGGCGTTTATGTAGAGTCCCTGGCACGCATGGAGGCAAATCCGGCGAAAAACGCAGAGGCTTTGATGGCCGGAGAGAATCTGATCATGCTGCCGCTGCCGTTTTTTTCATCGGGGGCAGTGGGCGTCTCCAATACCGCTTTTTGTAAGGGCTTTGCCGTATCTGTAGACAGCGGGCAAAAGGAGGCGGCAGCGGCGTTTGCCTTATTTGCCCTTACGCTGCCGGGGCAACAGACGCTGAATCAGTATTTCGGCGGAATTCCGGTGAACCGCCGTGCCTTTGTTTCTGATTTCTGGAAGAAAGGTCTGCTGGCCGGAAGCAATGCGGATACGGTTCTGCTCCGCATCGATGCAGACGAACGGGATGATTTTCTGGAAGCGTTTGAAGGGGCAAAATACTTATATAAGGGTGTTTTGCGGACGCGGACGCTGTTTGCCTCTTTGCTGTACCGGGACTACGCCGCGGTACAGAAGCGAAAACCGGAGAGCTATCGGCCTACGCTGGAAGCGCTGGAACGGCATATCAACGCTGCAATCCGGGATTATACGTAGGGAAAGGGGGAAAAGATAGAAATGAACAAAGTGATACGGATGATTTTAGCCGAGATCATTATTTTTTCGGTCTGCCTTGCCGGGCCGGTCCTGCAGGGAACCGCCCCGCAGCAGATACCGGGGGTATATGATACCTGGGTTGCAACGGACGGGATGGGACGCAGCCTGCCGCATGCAGCGGAAACGGGGGCTGTCCGCACGGACAAATATGTCGGGTTATTCTATTTCATTTGCCATGACGACCCTCAAAACGGCGGCAGCGGTACGCTGATAGACAATTCGAAGGTATTTGCAGAGGGCGGCCTGTTTGCTGTCTGGGAAATGCTGCTGCAGGATCAGCCGCATGTGTGGGGTGAGCCGTATTTCGGATATTATGTGAACACGGATGAATGGATTTACCGCAAACACGCGGCCATGTTTTCCGCATTGGATATTGATTTCATTTTTGTGGATCTGTCCAACAGCTACCTGCACGGAGAAGGCTTGTTTGTGCTGTTTGAAACCTGGCACAGGATTCGTGAGGAAGGCGGAAAGACACCGCAGATCGCTCTGTTCTGCGGCTGGCGGCCGAGTACGGCGCGCTTTACGCTGGACAATACGTGGGAACGGATTTATCAAAACGAAGCGTACCGGGACCTGTTTTTTGAATGGGAGGGCAAACCGCTCTTTTTAGGCAGTCCGGCGGATTTAACCCAAGAATATCTGGATTTTTTTACAATCCGGGAATCCTGGGTAGGAACCGGTACGACCTCGGAGTATGCCTATACGGGGATCAATCAATGGAATTGGTTCGATACATACCCGCAGACGGTGGGGAAAAATATCCGCGGTGAAAACGAACACATTTCCGTATCTGCGGCAGGTCATGCAAATTCAGATACCAGCAGAAGCTATGTCGGCGCCGGCGGCGCTCTTTCGGCGCAGAACGCAGACTTCGGATTCTCTCTGCCAACCACCGGGGACGGGCTGTTCTTTCAGCAGCAGTGGGAGTATGCGCTGCAGGTGGATCCCATGGTCATTACCATCACGGGATGGAACGAATTTTCTGTGGGCGCGCAGTCGAATTTAGGAGAGGGGCAGGTCATGGCCGGCACATATCGCGTGAATTTCAGCGACCCGCAGTATGACAGGCATTACATTGATCTTTTTAATACGGAATTCAGCCGCGACATCGAGCCCATCAACGGATTTTTCAATGATCATTACTATTATCAGATGGCGGCGTATATCCGGAGGTTTAAAGGGACGGCTGAGATTCCCTGTGCCGCCGGCAGCAGGGAGATCGATCTGTCGGCGCCCTATGAGGCGCAGTGGGCAGACGTAGGACCGCTGTTTTGCGATACAGTGGGGGATACCGTCCATCGGGACAGTCCTTCCCTGGAAAATGTCTACCGCTATGTCAATACCACGGGCCGGAACGATATTGTTTCCGTAAAGGTTTCCAAGGACAACGGATATACGGCGTTTTTAATTACCTGCGCGGAGGAGCTTGTATACGGCGCAGAAGGCGCAGCCGGCAGAGCAGGGATTGACTTTGCTGAAACGGCAGGCAGTATGCAGCAGGTTCCGGTAAAAGCAGCGGAAGGAGACGTTTCCAAAGCAGGCTCCAATTGGATGAACCTGCTGATTGACAGTGACCAGAATGCGGATACCGGGTGGGAAGGGTATGATTATATTCTAAACCGCAGCCGGGACGGGAAAACGGTTTCCGTAGAAAGATTTCTTCACAATTCCTGGGAGTTTGAAACCATAGGATCGGCAGACTATGCCATTGAAGGGAAAAACCTGATTATTCGGGTATCAGATTCCCTAATCGGCTTATCCGGACGTGAGCAATTCGATTTTAAAGCCGCGGATAACTCTGTTGCGGACGGAGATGTGCTGAAATTTATGACATTGGGCGATGCGGCGCCGGACAGCCGCTTTAACTTCCGTTATATCAAACAGAACAGAAGATCCGGCGGGCAGGCTTCCGCGGTTTCTGCGGCGGGGCTGGGCAGCATCAGCCTCTGCGGCGGGATGCTGATGGCTGCGGCCTTGTGCAGGGCTGCGGCAAAAGGCTGCAGAGCCAAGCCAAAAGAATAGGGCTGCTTTATAAAAAGAACGTAAAAATATATTCAAAGAAACGGAGGAGTTTGTATGTGCAGAAGGGGTAGTTTCAAAAAGCTGTTTTTTGTGATGACAGCAGTTTTTCTGGCAGTAATGAGCTGTATGGCGCCGGCAATGGCTTCGGAGGTGCCGGAAGAATGGGGGACTCCGAAAACAACGTATACATATGATTTTTCAAAAGATACGTTCAATACAGATTTGGGGCATGACGATGTCGTCTCGGATTTCAAGACAGACTGGACCTGTGAATTTCCGGTAGGCTTCGGAGGCGCCATCAGCTCAGAGGGAGAAAGAGGAAATTTCTTTGCTTCCAATACTTATTTCGGGCTGAAATACAATCAAGCCATGGAGGGCGCATATCGCTTTGCCCTCGATATGAAGTATGATCAAGGCCAGTACGGCGGCTTTGCGGTACGCTGCGGCATTCCCGTCAGGCTGACAGTGGGTACCCCCTGGAATATCAGCTATTATGAAACGGATCGCTACCAAGACAACGGCGGTAAAAATGCGGATACCGGCGTAGGGCCCAGCGGCATTTACGTATTTCCCATGGCGGAAAATCAGATCCGAATTGCGATTAAAACCGTGGAGGCGGACGGCTCCTACCTGGCGGAAAAACAATTTGATATTGACATGGGATACCGTGTTGCGGGACATTTTATCCGCTATACGGTGCTGGATACGGGCAATGAGGTCTCTGTGTATGCCGGCAGCGATCTGGTAGTCAGAATTGCGTATTCCAATGCAGGTACCTATGATGTCTTTGCAGAGGACGGAGACGAGGCTTATTATAAGACGGCGGTCCTTTACAATGCTGCCGGAACAGAAATCGGAAGCATAGACGGTAATGCCAGAATTGCGGTAAAGGGCAGTATTGCGCTGATGCAGCGGGGGGATGTTCCGGGGGGCATTTCCTATGACAACATTCTGATTGAGACATATGAACCTGTGCAAAAGCCGCCGGTTACGGAAACGCCTGGCCCGACGAACCCCGAAACAAATGTTCCGACGGGCGAATCCGGCATGGCTGCATTTGCGGCGGGCGTTATTCTGTTCGTCTCCCTAACGCTGTACGGCAAAGCGCGATTCGCTGTGCGGCAGGCAAGACATTGGGTAGAAGAGCGGCGCTTGTAAACGGAGGACGGTATGCATAAAATTACTTCAATCCGCATAGCCGGTACGGATATCAGAAAATATCGGATCCTTTATGGAGAGGACTGCAGTCCTGCGGAAAAAAACGCGGCCCGTGAGCTGCAGCGATATGTATATAACAGCAGCGGCATTTTACTTTCCATGTCAGCAGACCGCCTG
>USLW01000190.1 GCA_900555605.1 uncultured Clostridium sp.
TGCATCGGCAGGTCTCTCAGCCAGATGATACGTCGATTCCAGCTGTTCCACAGCACTGTAATCCGACACAGTTACACCGTTAAAGCCCATCTCACTGCGCAGCAAATCACGCAGAATTGCCTTACTGCCTGCCGGGACCTGCCCATCAATGGCAGCATAGGAGTTCATTACGCTGTCAAGTTTTCCATCTGTAATGGCTGCCTGAAACGGCTTAGCATAAACTTCACGCAGTTCACGCGGGGAAACGACTGCCTGTGCCGTATGGATTCCACCCTGTCCTGCCATAAACCCAAGAAAATGTTTGCTGCAGGCACTCATACGATGTTTATCCTGTAAGCCTTTCACATAGGCTGTCCCCATCGCAGCGGCAAGGGTCGGATCCTCACCGTAGGTTTCTCCCATACGACCAAAGCGCGGGTCACGGCAGATATCAAACACAGGAGCCAGCGCATGACTGATTCCCATAGCGCGTCCCTGTCGGGCAATGCAGGCTGCCATTTTCTGCTGCTGCTCCGGGTCCCATGTGGAAGCCTGCCCCAGCCCGCAGGGAAAAGAAGTCGCCGCTGTCACCATCACACCCGTTAATGTCTCGATATGGAAAATTGCGGGGATATGATGTTTGCCGGACTCCATGATTTGTTTCTGCAGCCTTGTAATAAGTCCCGCTACGCTGCCCACATCGTCCAGCATAGTCGCAATCAAAATGCAAACCTGACCGACACCGTAGGGGTTCTGCTTCTCCACCGATTTGCCAAGGAAAGAATCAATGGCATTGTAGCATTGAATCTGACCAAATTTTTCATCCAAATTCATCCGTGCCAGCAGGTCACTTGCACGTTCTTCCGGGGAAAGACTGCTATCTTGGTATTTCTGCATCATCGTATTTCCTTTACTCGTAATCTTCCAGTTTCCAGCTGTCCCGCCATTCAATCTTCACATTATCGCCGTCAAAAAGGATGGGAAGCCAAACGTAGTCGGCATTGCGCGTATCCTCTTGCGGCAAATTGGCAAGCAGCGCCCAATCCGCAGGCGTTTTCTCCACGTCCGGATCAAAGAGTCTGTCGTAAAGCGGACCATAATGCGTGTAGTCGTAATCCGGTGCATTCGGCATCCAGCGGTCGGCACAGGCAATGTACAAGTCCTTTTTGTTCGGCACTTTGAATACCGACGAAATCTGGCTGTGAAAGCTCGTTTTTGTCTTGTCACCAATATGCGGGTCACCCTGTACCGTATAAGGACCATGCCATGTATCAGCCATGGCTGCCTCTGACGGATTCGGGAAATACCCGGTTGTGCCGGAAGTCAACAAATAGTGTTTTCCATGCCGTATAAAATGAGCCGTAGCCTCCCGCACATGGGGCGGTCCTTTGTGGGGAAAATGCGTGGAGTAATAGCCGGTCACATCGGTGTAATCCTCCGTCAAATCGGCGATGATCGTCTCAGAATGTACGCGTTCAAAGAAATAATACGCTTTTCCGTCCGGTGCTACAGCCAAGTCAAAGTCACCCGCACTCATACCAAGTGGGCGCAGTTTTTCCCTCACTATGGTATACGGACCAAAGAAGGAGTCTGCCGTAAGCACTGTTTCGGTCTGCGTCTGGTCTTTCTCCATAATTTTCAGCCAACAGACATATTTTTTGGTCCGTGCATTATAAATGATGTGCGGACGATCCATCATAGAAGTGGGGTGCAGCGAACTGTTCGGGTCATCCGTCACGGGCGGGATGAGCAGACCTCGATCCTCCCAGTTATACAAATCTGTAGATGCGTAATAACGAACGCCCCAGTGCCAGATGCCCGCAGCCTTGTCCGTTTTTTCCTTGTTTTCGCCGTACCAGTAGTACACACCATCGAGATAAATCAGTGAGCCGCCATGTGCTTGAATGCGGTTCCCATTTGTATCCAGCCACACTTGACCGGGATAAAATGCATCGTACATTACTCATATTCCCTTCTAAAAAGCGGGCAGAGAAGATTCCCTGCCCGCAAAAATAGTGTATTATTCGGCGGCTGCTTCCGTGGTCGCAGCGGCACGAGCTTCAAGATCCTGTTTGATTTGGGGCATCTGCTTATCTACGGTGTAGAAGCGCAGAATCGCAGCAACAACAAGCATGAGAGCCAGCGGAGCAACGGATGCAAGTACACGAATCATCATAATGGCAGAATCGACCTGCACATCCGCACCACCGACATAGCCGGAAGCGCTCATCAAAACGCCCATCAGGAAGCCACCAAATGCACTGCCAATCTTGCCGGCAAGACCGGTCAAGCTGCCCATCGTGCCTTCCATACGCTTAAGGCCTTTCCATTCGTTGTAGTCAGCTACATCGGCAATAAACATATTGAACATCATATTCAGCGGCACGGCACCGGCAGAAACGAGCAGAGCCGCCACAATAAAGAATACCATGTTGCCGCCTGCAAAGAACGTTGCAAGGTAGCCGATGCAGCCTACCAAAATACCGATGACAGACATACCGGCCATACCAAATTTTTTGCGCAGTACGGGCAGGGCAAAAGCCAGCGGCAATACCAGAATCGTGGTCACCGAGGCAACGCCCATCATTCCAAGGTTTCCGATGATGTACTGCCAGTAGTAAGTGCCGACACCCAAGCCCGTGGCAATGTTCTGTACAAAACGAACCATGCAGATAATAAGAACCGGGCGGCTTTCCTTCAGCAGAGGCAGCAGGTCTTTAAGATGTGTCTGTTCGCCATTTTTCTCAGAGACGGGGGTGAATTTTTCAGGAATGGTAAGGATGCGCAGCATACCGATTGCGGTCAACGGGATAGCGATCATACCGACCAGACGGCTCCAGCCGACGGCATCGGTTCCGACCTTTGCCATTGCCGTGGGGAACAGGACATTAAATTCCATGGCACCGGCCATCGTAAAAATACTGCCGTAACCAACGATTTTAGACTGCTGTTCCTTGTTTTCGAAGGCGCGAACCATGTACACAACATTGTTGGCATTCAGGAACGTAACGCAGATGGAGTTCATAAAGGTGTACATACAGAAGATCCAGATGCACTTGGCCGCGGTAGCAAAGCTCGTCGGGCAGCTGAACAGCAGCCATGTGGACAGCCACAGGAACAACATAAAAATCTCATACGGGCGACCCTTACCCCAGCGGGTTTGCGTGCGGTCGACAATAAAGCCCGCAACGATATCGGTAAAGCTGTCAAAAATTTTGCTGACCATGAACAGTGTGCCCACCAGAGCAGGGGCAAGCTGCAGTACATCGGTACAATAGAACGTGACATAGCCAAGCATCAGTGTGGACAATGCTACGGAACAGGAACTGGAGTTCCACAAAAGCAGCTTGCCCAAACCGACTTTTTCGGCCTTGCGCTGCTGCTTGCGCGCCAGCTTTTCTTCTTTTGTCATAATGATTTCTCCTTCAACTTGTGTGATAGAGGCTTACCGTATCAATCGATTGCGGTCTTATTGTATCAGAGGATTCGTCATCTTAACAGGCAAAAATTGGCGCAAGAGAAATATATTTGGCTTCGTTTACCGGCAAACGCCAATTATCTTCTGTAAACGCTAAATAGCTATTTCTAATGTGGCTGCGTTCTGCTATAATACCAGTAGTAGAAATGCAAAAGGAGGTCGCGCAGTGGACAATGTCTTAACTATCGCCGAAGAACGGCTCAATTTGTTTGCCCACATGGCGAACAGCGCTTGCGGACTGAGCTTATGGTGCTTTGGGATGAAAAAACAGCTGTACACCTGCACCTGCCCGGCTGAGAAGGAGTTCCGTTTATTTCTGGATTTAGGGCAGTGCCTCGACTATGCTATTGCTCATGGTCCCGAAAGCCATGCTCCCATTTTGATGAGCGACCCTATCGGTATGCTTTGGGTCGCTGAGTGCGTATGGCACGGCGATGATGCCAGCTATCTGGTAATATTGGGACCCGTGTTTGATGCCGCAGCTTCTTTGCAGACTCTTCAAAATTGCTTGCGCGGTATGAATCTGTCGGTGTCCTTGACCGCAACCATTATGGAAAAATTGGAACAGGTTCCGATTTTGCCTTTATCTACGCTGCATCAATATATCAAAATGCTGCACTGGGTTCTCTATGAGGAAACTCTGGATGTAGGGAGCATCCGTCTGCAAAATCGAAGCAACATAATTCCCGATAAGGAAGAATCTCCCTCCCCTTGGGATCCGGACCGTGCCCGCGTGGTGGAAGCACAAATCATGCAGCGAATCCGCGAGGGAGACATTTACTATCCGGATAATAGTAAAGGTATGGGACGTTTTGCCGATAAAGATTCCTATAATTTGGGTAATCCCCTGAGGGAAAGCAAAGATACCGCTATTATTTTCACGGCGCTTTGTGCCCGTGCTGCCATGGAGGGCGGGCTTTCCCCCCGCATTGCGAAACAGCTGGAGGTGCAGTACATCCGTGCTATTGAACAATGTACCGACGTAGGGCTGATTGAAGTCAACAGCGCAATGGTATCGGACTTCGTTCACCGCGTCCACGACTGCCGCATGAATCCGGCTCTATCCGATGCTGTTCAGGAGATTTGTGCCTATGTGCATAGCCATCTGACCGATAACATTTTGCTGGATGACATAGCCGCTGCGGTAGGTTACACTTCCTACTATCTGACAAAGAAATTTTACCGCGAGACAGGACAGCGGATGACAGATTACATCAATCACGCCAAAATACAATACGCCTGTGTTCAATTAACAGGAACAGACAAAACGCTGCAACAAATCAGTGAGGAACTGCATTATAGTTCCCGCAGCTATTTTACCGCCGTATTCCGCAAGGTAATAGGATGCAGCCCCACGGAGTACCGCAATAACGGAGGAAACAAACCATGACCTTGACCAGCCATACAGATTTTGCCGCTTTTCTGGAGGCGGTACAGCAATGCCGTGGGGAGGTACTGTTTTGTACCCGGGAAGGCGACAAGCTGAATCTGAAATCCACCCTGTCCAAATATCTGTTCGCCGCGTTAGCCGGGAATGAGGAACTGCTGAGAAAGGGAAAAATCGTGTGCCAGTTTCCG
>USLW01000191.1 GCA_900555605.1 uncultured Clostridium sp.
GCAGGCGCTGATTGAAGCCCGCGGCGGAAAATGCGCAGGCAGCGTTTCGTCTAAGACCACTTATGTGCTGGCGGGAGAAGAGGCCGGAAGTAAGCTCGAAAAGGCAAATAAACTGGGGATTCCGGTGATCAGTGAAGCAGCGCTGCTTCAGATGCTGGAATAAGACTGCGGCAGGGAGCGCGCGGCAGTGCATGAGGAACGTATTGCACCTGCGGTGCCTGTCTCTGCTTTTGATTTATCATGCAAACCGGCCGCAGGCGATCTGATGCCGCCCGCGGCCGGTTTGCATTGTTTTGTTGTTTGATCGTTTTATTTCTGTTTTTTGCCCCAGCTGTCTTTTAGTGAGACGGTTCTGTTAAATACCGGCTTTTCCGGGGTATGACTGTCATCCGCGCTGAAGAATCCGTGCCGCAGAAATTGAAAATGTGCATTTTTGCTGCAGTTTGCAAGATAAGGCTCCACCACTGCGCTGCCGCAGATTGTCAGAGAGTTGGGGTTGAGACGATCCTTCAGCTCGCTGCCGTCCGAATCGTCCATGGGGTCCGGCGTTTGGAACAGCTGTTCATACAGGCGGATTTCGGCAGGAACCGCATCATGGGCAGAAACCCAATGTATGGTGCCCTTTACCTTCCGCTCAGCCAGCCAGCCGCCCCGGGAGGCCGGATCATAGGTGCAGTGCACAACGGTTACATTTCCGTCCTCGTCTGTTTCAAAGGAGGTACAGCGAACATAATAAGCGTATTTTAAACGAACCTCATTGCCGGGGAATAATCTGAAATATCCTTTCGGCGGATCGGCTGTAAAATCCGAACGTTCAATATAAAGCTCTTTTGAAAAATAGACCTTGCGGCTGCCCATTTCTTCGTTTTCCGGATTGACTTCCGCCTCGAATTCTTCTGTCAGACCTTCTTCGTAATTATCAATTACCAATTTGATCGGATCAAGCACTGCCATGCCCCTGGGCGCAATTTTATTCAGATCCTCCCGGACACAATATTCCAGCAAGGAATAGTCCACGGTGCTGTTGCTGGTGGAGACCCCGATGGTATCAATGAAATTCCGGATGGACGCCGGCGTATAGCCGCGGCGCCGGAGACCGCATAATGTCGGCATCCGAGGATCGTCCCAGCCGGATACGATTCCTGTTTCTACCATCTGGCGCAGATACCGCTTGCTCATCATCGTATATGTCAGATTCAGCCTGGCAAATTCCGTCTGGCAGGGAGTCGGGTCAAAGGGGCCGCAGTGGGTTACAACCCAGTCGTAGAGCGGGCGGTGATCCTTAAATTCTATACTGCAGAGAGAATGTGTAATGCCTTCAAAAGCATCCTCCAGGGGATGGGCAAAATCATACATCGGATAGATGCACCATGTGTTTCCGGTTTGATGATGCGCTGTATGCAGAATTCGATAAATTACGGGATCCCGCATATTCATATTCGGCGAGGCCATATCAATCTTTGCACGGAGCACGCGACTGCCGTCTTCAAATTCGCCGGCTTTCATACGGCTGAACAGCGCTAAATTTTCTGCAACAGAGCGGTTGCGGTAAGGGCTGTCCTTGCCGGGCTCCGTCAGGGTGCCGCGGTATTCGCGAATCTGATCGGCATTTAAATCACAGACATAGGCCAGTCCCTTTTGTATTAATTTTACTGCGCAGTCATACATTTGCGGAAAAAATTCAGAAGCGTAGCGAACCGGCTCCTGCCAGTCATAGCCCAGCCAATGGATATCCTCTTTAATGGCATCTACGTATTCCGTATCCTCCTTGACCGGATTGGTGTCGTCAAAACGAAGGTTACACCAGCCTTGGTAACGGAGCGCAGTGCCGAAATCCACACACAGCGCTTTGGCGTGCCCGATATGAAGATAGCCGTTCGGCTCCGGGGGGAACCGGGTATGCACCGTTTTTCCGAAATATCTGCCGCCTTCTTTTAAATGCTCGTCGATCATATCATAAATAAAATTACTGCTGCTTTCCATCTGTTTTTCCCTTTCTTCCGCAAAATAATTTATCCTGCTGCCATATGATTCTGCTGCTTCTGCACGGGCAGTCCGGCCTGCTGAACAACAGATCCGATCAACCAAATCAGAATTTTAGCAAGAAGCCGTAAGCTTACTGATTCCAATGTCGATTCTGCGGAGCGTTTCAGCTTCTCCGAGAATTTCAGCCAGTTCCGTGGCACCGCCGGGACTGACATCCCTGCCGCTCAGCGCAGTGCGGATTGGCCATAGGATCTGGCTGTTTTTTGCACCCACCGAAGCCGCAAAGCCGCAAAGCGCTTCATATAACGAGGAAGAGACCCAATTTAAATCCGCCCCTGTTAAATATTCCCGTACTTTGCCGAGATATTCCAGCGCGTTTTTTGTGTCGGTTTTCATTTTTTTATGACAATATAAAGAAATATTCGGGAAGCGCTCTGAAAAAATCTACTTTATCAGGAATTTCACTGAGAACCTCGGTTCGCGGCTGGATGATGGCGGCGATTTTCGCAAAATCATACGGACTGTCCGGGCCCAATGCCTGCTGCAGCCACGGCCGGGAAAGCTGTGCAAAAACAGCGGGGGAAAGACGCCGGATATATTCGCCGTTCATCCATTTTAACTTTTCAATATCAAAAATCGCCGGAGATTTGCTGATGCCGTCGATGGTAAAAATTTTTTCCATCTGCGCTAAGGTGAAAAATTCTTCGCTGCCGCCGGGACTCCATCCCAGCAGCGCAATATAATTCAGGATTGCTTCGGGCAGATAGCCCTTTGCCGTCAGATCCTGAAAGGAAGCATCCCCGTTGCGCTTGGATAATTTATTATGCGCATCCTTCATAACGGGCGGAAGGTGAATATAGGTCGGAATTTCCCAGCCGAAGGCTTCATACAGCTGATTGTATTTCGGGGTGGAGGAAAGGTACTCGTTGCCGCGCACGACGTGTGTAATTTTCATCAGATGGTCATCTACTACATTGGCAAAATTATAGGTGGGCAGGCCGTCTGACTTTAACAGCACCTGATCGTCAAGCGTTTTGTTTTCTACCGTAATTTCTCCGTAAACCGCATCCGTAAAGGTCGTACTTCCTTCTGTCGGCGCTTTTTGCCGAATGACGTATGGAATGCCGGCAGCTAAATTGGCCTGCACCTCTTTGGCGGAAAGATTCCGGCAATGCCGGTCATAGTTCAAGGCGGCACCGAGCTGCTGGCTGCCGGATTTTAAAGATTCCAGACGTTCTTTCGTACAAAAGCAGTAATATGCGTGGCCGGAAGCCACGAGCATGAGGGCATACTGCTTATAGATGGAGCGCCGCTGGCTTTGAATATACGGGCCGTAAGCGCCGCCCACGCCCGGTCCCTCATCGAACGTAATACCAGTCGTTTTCAGCGTGTCGAAGACAACGTCCATAGCGCCCTCTACATATCGTTCCTGATCCGTATCTTCAATTCTTAAAATAAACTGTCCCTCGTTTGCGCGTGCAATTAAATATTCATACAGCGCCGTCCGCAAATTTCCGATATGCATAAAGCCCGTAGGACTGGGTGCAAATCTGGTTCTTACGGTTTGCTCCATGGCTGCTCAATCCTTTCTTCTGAATACGTGAAAAATGCCTCACGTTATCTTTATATACTACTGCCCGCGCTGCAAGAAGTCAACCGAAAAAACAGCGGACGGACGGGTTGCTTCGGATTTTCAGCCGCCGCCGGAAAGAAATTCTGCATTGTGCCGTACTCCGGACAGAAAAGGGAATATGCTTTCTGTGCCGTTTATTTTACAATTCGGTAATATGCTTTTGCCGTTAGGCTGTATACAATGGCATAAATAAGTGCAAAAAGGAGAATCGTGACGAACGTACAGATCAGAAACAGGCCGGTATTGGTCAGACCGAACAGCAGCAGCAGTTTGGTAATGACCTGGAATGCAAATGCAATATGAATGACTGCCATAAGCAGCGGCAGGAAGAATACCATCAGAATCTGACTGCGGATTCCCCGCTTGATTTCTTGCTTATCCATCCCTACCTGCTGCATGATCTCATAGCGCCGCTTATCCTCGTAGCCCTCGGAGATTTGTTTATAGTAGATGATCAATACGGTAGCCATCAGGAAGAGAAGCCCTAAAAAGAGTCCCAGGAAAAAGAAGCCGCCGTACAGGGAGGTGGAGCTTTCTCTTGCTGCGTAGATTGTTTCCGCACGGGCTCCGTTTTCCTCAAAACGCTGCGGAATAAGCTCTTGCAATGTTTCGGCAAATGCTTTGATCCTGTGGGAAGGTCCGGTCAGATCAAATCCGATGTAAAGCCGCATTCTGTCCAGCGGCGCAATGGCATCCGTGATTTCCAGAAAAAGCTGTCCGATGACGGCAGAATCCTGCACCACCAGATAATAGGTATCCACAGGCAAAGTGTCTGTAATCCCTTCTGTCGGAAAGGTGTGCAGGCGCTGCCGAATGCGGTATGTCAGGTCTCCGATGGCAAGTGTATTGCCGGAAATCGCATTTTTAGCGGCATAGAGCAAAACTTCATCTTTTGCAAGCTGTACGGCCGGTTCCTGCTGTCCGTTTGCCTGCTGCAGCCGATTGTACTCAGCTTCCGAGATCACATACGGCTGACGGACATCCGTATCGCTATAGTCACCGGCGAATCGGCCGGAGAGCTGATTTCCCCGTTGGAGTACCGTAAACGTCATATATTCATAATAGATTTCATTCTGAAGGGAAACGGAATAGGTTTTTGCTGTATCCTCGGCATACTGAAGCATGATCTGAGGATCTGTTTCCTGTGTGCTTCCGCTGAAAATGCGGATATCCCGCGGGTATTTTATCCGCAGCATCTCTTCTCGGCCGATATAAAGGGAGACTGTGGTGGAAAGCACCACCAATACGGCCGTACTGAGAATACAAATGTTTGCCAGGCCCGCGGCATTGCGCTTCATGCGGTGGATCATACCGGAAACCGCGGTGAAATGTTTTGTCTGATAATAAAATTTTTTGCTGCGGCGCAGAAGCTTCAGAATTGCAATGCTGCCTGCTGTAAACAGCGCGTACGTGCCG
>USLW01000192.1 GCA_900555605.1 uncultured Clostridium sp.
AGATTATGGTGGCACAGTTTGCCGTTGACTATGTAAAAACACCGGAACAGCTCTACGGTCCGCTTTCTGAACCGGGGGTCTGATTATGAAGCTGAAGCAGATTTGTATATGCATTTGTGCATTCTGTCTTGCTGTGACGGGGGGCTTGCTGCTGTATAGCCCCCCGTCGGCTGTCTTAGCGGACGAGACGGATGCACAGCACGGAGGGTTCACTGAAAATATGCCGGTATACGGAAATTTATATACGGAGTCATCTGATAAATATTTAATTACGGATGCTGCTATGCTCGGCGTCCAGTTCTATGCGGTAACGGAATTTGATACCTTTGAGGTGTATATTGAAAAAGCGACCGCCTCGCGCAGTAGTGCCGTCGTATCTCTGTACAGGTGGAATACGAATTACGGAACAACACTTTCCCAGCCTCCGGTCTGTACGGAAACGATCAGTAAATTCGGAAGGAATGAATGGATTTCTCTTTCTGCGGCGAATCAATTGCCTGCCGGTGAATACGCGGCAGTCGTAAGCGAAATCAGCAACGCTGCAGTAGGAGTGGTTTCGGCAGCTCCGGACAATATTCGGAATTACGAGGGGTATTCGCAGACAGGCGGCGTCTTGATGGGGAGAATCCGATATCTGCATACGCCTGTCCATTTTTTTGGCGCTATATCTGAACCGGTCACACAGTATCGGACGTATGCCGATACCTACGCGGTAACGGACGGATTGGACAGAACGGCCCCGCTGTATGCGGAAACCGGCGGGATGCGGGAAGGAAAATTTGTAGGTATCTTCTACCACACATGGCATAGCCGGTTTTATACGCATACAAGCTCCGATATCACAGAAATTCTGTCTCATTATACAATACAGGATTCTGATTACACAGGGGTAGATTGGGGAAACTCTTTTTCTTATTTTTGGAATAAGCCTTTATTTGGTTATTACAGCGGCCTTGACACCTGGGTCCTGCGCAAGCACGCAGAACTGCTGGCCGATGCCGGTGTGGATGTAGTGATATTCGATAATACAAATGCTACGGATACATTTATGGAAGGTCTCCTCGCACTGCTTGAAACATTTTCAAAGGCGCGGGCGGATGGTGTGAAAACGCCCCGGATTTCCTTTATGCTGCCTATGTTCGGCCCCTATGAGGATACGGCTGCGCAGCTGCGGGAGCTATATACAAAAATTTATTCCATGGGCAGATATCAGGATCTCTGGTTTTATTGGAAAGGAAAGCCCCTGATGATGGGTTGTCCGGATGCGCTGGACCCGTATGATGAAATAGATCGGCAGATTCTCGATTTCTTTACTTTCCGGCCGGCGAATCCTGCCTATCGCGAAGATTATGCACAGATTTTTGATGAAAACGGAAATGTCAGTACTTATATTATCCCGCCGCAGAACCATATCTGCTGGCAGTGGATTGCGACCTATCCCCAAACAGTGGCGCGGAATGCGGACGGCAGCGCAGAACAGATGTGTGTCAGCATTGCCCAGAATTGGAGTGCAGCGCAGGGGCTGACGGCCATGAACGCGGGAGACCAGGTTTTCGGCCGTTCCTATTCCGCAAAGCTGAATGGCCATGATCCGCGGGAAAATGCGAAGCTGTACGGTGCGAATTTCGCGGAGCAGTGGGAGTACGCGCTGGAGGTGGATCCGGAGTTTATCTTTATTACCGGCTGGAATGAGCTGCGTGCCGGGAAAAATGATGAGAGCTGGGGAACCGTGAATGGATTTGCGGATTTATTTAACGATAATTACAGCAGAGATATTGAACCGAGCGCCGGAGATTTGAAGGATCATTATTATTACCAGATGGTTTCTTATATTCGCCGCTTTAAAGGAACCAATAGGCCGGCCGCGGCTTCGGGACAGAAGCAGATCGATATTTTTGCGCAAACGGATCAATGGACAGACGTGACGCCGTATTTTACTTCCTATAGCGGGAATACGGAGGCACGTGACAGTCAAGGCTACGATCAATATTATTATACGGATGAGACCGGAAGAAATGATATTATCGGGGCAAAGGTTGCGCGCGATGCGGAACATTTATATTTCATGGTGGAAACTGCGGAGACGCTGACGCCTGTCTCTGATCCGGGATGGATGCGTCTTTTTATCGAGGTCGAGGGCGCGGGCGGCGCCGATTGGGAAGGCTATCAATATATCATCAATCGCGGGAACCCCGGAGAAAAGGCTATTCTGGAGCGTTCTACCGGCGGATGGAATTGGGAGACTGTCGGTGAGGTAGACTATTCCGTGCAGGGCAGCCGGCTGCAGCTTGCGGTGCCGAAGGCACTGCTGAAAATAGAAGGCGATGATTTTACCATCAATTTCAAATGGTCTGACAATATGCAGACAGACGGCGACATTATGGACCTGTATCTCCATGGGGATGCGGCCCCGGGCGGCCGTTTTAAATACCAGTACCGAACAGTCCCCAAGGAGCCGGGATCTGCGAATGCTGCGCCGTCCGGTGCGGCCCTTTGGAAAAAAGCACTTCTGATCGGTTGCTTCTGTCTGGCCGGCGCCGGCATTGCGGCAGCCGCGGCGTTTGCTCTAAAAAAGAAGAAAAAACAGAATCATTTGTATAAGCGTGTTTCATAATTTACATTCCGCCTTTCGGGGGGTATAATATTCGAAGAATGATTTTACCCATAGACGAAGGGAGCTTGACAAACGTGGAGAAGGTTGAGGTTTTATCTGTTGGAACGGAATTGCTGATGGGGCAGATTGCCAACACCAATGCACAATATATCTCGCGGCGTATGCCTGAGGTTGGGATGGGGGTATTTTACCACAGCGTGGTGGGGGATAATCCGCAGCGTCTGGAGGCATGCCTGAAATTGGCGATGGAGCGCAGCGATGTCATTATCACTACAGGCGGTCTCGGCCCTACGCAGGACGATCTGACAAAGGAGACTGTTGCGCAGGCTTTGGGCCTGCAGATGGAGCTGCACGCGCCGAGCCGAGACCGCATCAAAGCATATTTTGAGAGTGCAGGCCGTGTGATGGTAGAAAGTAATTTTCGTCAGGCGTATTTTCCGTCCGGCAGTTTGATCATGGAAAATGACGAGGGCACTGCGCCGGGCTGCATTGTGGTCAGCGGAGAAAAAGTGTTGTTTATGCTGCCGGGACCTCCGCGGGAGCTGATCCCCATGTTTGATCGGCATGTTCTGCCTTATTTTAAAAAGCTGCATCAGGATATGCTGCATTCAAAATTCCTGCGGGTGGTAGGAATCGGAGAATCTTTAGTAGAACAGAAGATCCTTTCCCTGGTAAACGGTCAGACGAACCCAACGATTGCGACATATGCAAAAGACGGTATTGTTACGCTTCGCATTACGGCCCACGATGAAAACGGTATTTCCGGAAAGGAGCTGGCCGACCGTATGAGCCGGGATGTGGTGGCGCTGCTGGGTGACAATGTCTATACAACGGAAGACGAAGAGCTGGAGCATACGGTATTTCGTCTGCTTCGGGAGAAAGGGCTGCATTTTGCCTGTGCGGAGTCCTGCACCGGGGGCCTGCTGGCAGAAAAAATGACGTCGGTTCCCGGGGCTTCCGCGGTCTTCGAGTGTGCTGCTGTTACTTACAGCAATGCTGCAAAAATCAATTTTCTCGGCGTGGACCCTGCGGTTATTGCACAATACGGGCCTGTGAGCAAAGAAACAGCCCTTGCGATGGTACAGGCTGCAGCGAAAATCTCGAAAGCACAGGCAGCGGTATCAATTACCGGGTACGCAGGGCCGGACGCAGGCGACAGGCCGGTGGGCACTGTGTTTATCGGAGTAAAGGCTCCGGGAACAGAATATGCGGAGGAATTTCATTTTACGGGAAACCGGGAACGGATTCGGACCCTGAGTGTGATCAACGCGCTGGATTTAGTGCGTAAAGCGATTCTGAAGCTATAAAGCAAAATTTTTGCTGTCATATTTTGTTAAGTATAACAGCCTTCATTTGAAACACACTAACATGGCAAAGGTTTCAATATGTCATGGCAAAGGAAGTGTTTTTCATGAAGGCTATTATTATGGCAGGCGGCGAAGGCATCCGGCTTAGACCGCTGACCTGCGGAATTCCCAAGCCGCTTGTACCGGTTGCGGATCAGCCGGTGCTCAGGCGGATCATCTGTTTGCTGGCAGAGCACGGAATTCGTAAAATTGCCGTTACACTGCAGTATCTGCCCGGCGAAATCAAAAATGAGCTGAAAACCATAGATCATGGGGAGCTGGAGATCAGCTGCTACACGGAGACGACGCCGTTAGGCACAGCCGGCAGCGTAAAAAACTGCGGTGATTTTTTAGATGAAGAGTTTGTTGTAATCAGCGGAGATGCGCTGACAGATGTGGATCTAACCGACGCGATCCGGGTTCACAGGCAGAGCGGCGCAAAAGCAACGCTGGTTGTAAAACGCGTGGGGGTGCCTGTGGAATACGGGGTGGTTCTTGCGGATTCCAATGGACAGATCGTTGGTTTTCAGGAAAAACCGTCCTGGGGAGAGGTTGCGAACAATCTTGTAAATACCGGCATATATATTCTTTCTCCGGAAGTTATGGCGCTTTGCGAAAAGGACCGGCAGACAGATTTTGCAAAGGATATTTTTCCGGAAATGCTGCGCAGAAATATGAAGCTGATGGCGTATGAAACACAGGCGTATTGGTGTGATATCGGTGATGCGGCTGCATATCGGAAGGCCAATATCGACAGCATTTCCGGCTGCGTGCGGCTGCGCCTGTCCGGCATGGAGCTGAAGCCCGGAATTTTTGTCGGAAAGAATACCATCGTGTCAGGAGACGTACAGATGACCCCGCCTGTTTATATAGGGGATAACTGTTACATTGCACACGGCTGTGTGCTGGGGGGGGCCGTAATCGGACACGGGTCCGTTCTGGATAAGGGGGCGGCTGTTTCCAATAGCGTAGTTTGGAATAATGTACGGATCGGTGAATCTGCTTCCGTAACAGATAGTATTCTCTGCGATAATACGGATATCCGATATGCGGCAGTTGTCAGC
>USLW01000193.1 GCA_900555605.1 uncultured Clostridium sp.
ATCCCCGGCCCCCGCTGCTTTCAGTGCTCGCGCCGACGCTTCAAAGAGAATGATTTCGCGCTCACGTCCGCGCAGATACTTTTCCTTGTCACGGGATTTTTTGTATTCGCTATACAGCGGCTTTAGCTCTTTGTAGGTGGCGGTATGCTTTATCAGCAGCGCCAGATCAGACAGTCGGTGTTCCGCCGTTTTCAGCGCAGCGGCAGTTTGCTCGTTGCTGTCCTGAAGCTCCGTGATCTTCTGCTCCAAATCGGTATAGTGGGAAATGCCGTGCTGGTCGAGAAATACCATTGTGCGGGCGGCGCGTTTCAGGTTTTCAATTTTTGCCCAGCGTTCATAGCCTGCGGATTGCTGCGCCTTGATGCAGTTTTCAATGTCAATCAGCAGCGACACGCCGCTGCGCTCCGGCTTCGGCGTTTTCAGAATGACCTTGCCCTTGATGCGTTCGGCTATGGCTTCCTCGGTGTAGGCTTCACCCAACGTCTTTGCACGGGTGAATCGCTCCTGACCGGGAGCGCGGAATGAGATATACTTTCCACGCTTGATTTCATACCCCTCGGCTTCCAGCCGACGCAGGAGGTCGTCAAGGTCTTTGGAAATGGGAATGAGCCTGTCAATAGCAATTTTCAGCTTTTGCTTATAGCTTGTCCCTTTCCGCTGCGCGTCCCATTCAGCGTACTGCTTGCCGCGCTCCGCGCCGGGCGTAACAACGGACAGCCCATTTTCTCGGCACAGCCTGTCGCTGACATGGCGGATCTGCGCATAGCTTTTGCGGTTGGAAATGTACTTCTTGTGTTCCGCAAAATCCACAGCACAGAAAATGATATGGTTATGGCAATGCTCCTTGTTGATGTGGGTAGCAATGACATACTCATACTTGCCGCCGAGGATTTCATCGGCAAGCTGCCGCCCGATCTCGTGGGCTTGCGCATAGCTGACCTCGCCCGGCTCAAAGGCCTGTATCAGCTGGTGAGCGAGATTGTTGCCTTTCTGCATGGCAAGCAGCCGTGTTTTTTCAAACTCAAGGTCTGCGGTTTCCACGGCGCAGCCGAACGAGGACACCAGCAGCTTATCGTCGGTCTTTGCAGGATCAACGATATAGTCAATGGCTTTTTTTAAGGTGCTTTTGATAGGATGGATCTTTGTAATTGCCATATCTCCGCCATCGCCCCCTTGATGTCCTCAATGTCCTGCGCATAGAGCGTTCCCGTAGCGTTCACGCGCTTCGCAATCTGATTGATGTTTGTGCCGATTTTTTGCAGCTCGGCGGTCATTGCTTTCACGTCGCTGTAATCCAGCCGGATCACATAGCCGTCTATGAGCATTTTCCGCGCATAAACGGAAAAACAGCCCGTTCCCATCTGCTGCATTTTACGCTCGATCATTGCCCGTTCCTCGGCAGTCACAGGAACGCGCAGCACGATATTCCGCGTTCGGTTTGCCATTTGTTCACCGTCCTTTCCGCTCCGAATAAGGGTTTGGGATTATCCCAACAAGCAAAGCACAAACAGGTGCTTTTTCGGGAGTGTGGCTACACTCCCTATGCTTGCTACGGTATCTCCCTCACTACTACAACGGCGGCACAGCCGCAATTTGGCAAACCGCAGGCAAACTTTTTCAAAAGAAAAACGCCATGAACCACCTGTTCATAGCGTTCCTTATACCGTATTCAATTTTCTCCCTCGTTGTCCGTCCTTGCGTCCAGCAACGCTTGCGCGGTTGCCGTGAGGATTTTGATTTCAGCGTCCGTCAGCTCATCCAACAGCGTTTCAAACTGCATCCGCTCCGTGGACTTGCCCTCCATAGTTTCACCATGAAGAATCTGATCCACAGAGATATGATAGCGGGACATCAGTTCTAAGAATACCTGTACGCTGGGATGCTGCCCCTTATTTTCGATGTTGGCAAGATAGCGCGGCGAAATAAACAGCGCGTCGGCCGCCTTATTCCGGGATTCTTTCTGCTTTGTGCGCCCAGCTTTGATTGCTGCACCATACGGCTTGAAGTCGATTTTCGCAACAGGGCGCTTTTCTTTTTTGCTCTTTTAGACATTTTCAATCACCCTATTACATTCTACTGTTCCCCTTTCTTACGGAATATGCTTTATATATTCATGGTAATGGCTTAAATAATTCACATTTCATTTCTTGCGATCATTCGGCTGACCGTATATAATAAAAGCTGAATTGATTTGCAGGAGGAATTACAATGCTTGAATATATCTCCGCCCCAGAAGCGGCGAAAAAGTGGGGCATTTCTGAGCGACGGGTTCAAAAACTGTGCGAGGAAAATCGCATACCGGGTGTGGCAAAGTTCAGCCGTATGTGGCTGATACCAAAGGACGCGGAGAAACCAAAAGATATGCGGACAAAGAACAGGTAAATTTCATACTAACACAACATAAAGGTTTTATACTATTTTAGGAGGTGTTTTTATGGCGCAAATAATGATTGTTGAAGATAGTCAAGGAACAAATAAGGCTATTTGTGAATATATGAAATCAGCAGGACATACTCTTATTCCTGCTTTTGACGGTGCAGAAGCATTGAATATTTTTCGTGACAGAAAGATAGATTTAATTGTACTGGATATTATGCTACCTAAAATCTCAGGTTTAGCAGTATTACATGAGATTAGAAAAAGCAGCAATATTCCTGTAATTATGCTTACGGCTGTTGATGACGAATACACACAGTCTAACAGTTTTGACGAACTTGCAGACGACTATATTACAAAGCCATTTTCTATGTTAATCTTGGGGAAACGGATTACAGCTTTGCTCCGCAGAAGCGAGAATAAAACAGCTACAAACACAATTCAATTAGGGACTGTTACCGTGGATTTTGCAGGATATACCGCACATGACGAAAACGGAAAAATTGATATTACCCCAAAAGAGATTGAGATTCTAAAAGTGCTTATTGAGAACAAGGGATTAGTGCTATCGCGCAATCAGATATTGGACGACGTATGGGGGTATGATTGTGATGTGATTGACAGAACAATAGACGCTTATATACGCAACATAAGAAAAAAGCTCCATTTAGATTGTATTACTACCGTAAAAGGCATTGGCTACAAACTTGAAGTGGAGGTATAGAAATGAAAAGAAAACTCTTTTATAAAATATTTGCTTTCACGTTCGGAATGATGTTTCTAATTACTGTTTTGGCCCATGTACTAATTTTCGTAATTGCTCCGAGTGAAAACATACTTATCACAAGTGCGACAATAACAAATTCAGATGTGTATGCTTTTTCCGAAGTAGATATGCCGCGATTGATTACACAGACCATATTGAAGTCGTTTCCACTTTCAATTTTGTGCTGCACAGTAATTTCATTGTTTTTTTCGTTTTTGTTTTCTAAAGGAATTACAACTCCAATATTATCTATTTCAAATTCTGTTCATAAAATGTCAAGGTTAGAACAGACAGCAAAAATAACCGTAACGAGAACTGATGAAATTGGTATATTAGCCAACGACATAAACGCCCTGTATCAAGCATTGCTTGTAACTATACGAAACTTAGAGGAAGAAAAGGATAAGGTACACTTGGCAGAGAAAGAAAAAATTGATTTTTTACGGACTGCTTCCCACGAACTGAAAACCCCTGTTACAGAGTTAAATGCAACATTGGAAAACATGATTTTGAAAATCGGCGAATATAACGATTATGAGTTATATCTGCCGAGGTGCAAGGAAATTGCGGAACAGCTTGCGGAAATGATAAAAGACATTCTTAATGCGTCGCGTCTGCAAACACAGCCTACTATGTTCTCTGCAACAACCTTTTCTTTGGCAAACTGTATTACTGAATTGTGCGAGCCATACCGTCTAATTGCGGCGACAAACGGACTTCAATTTGAAACAGAAATTGTCAAAGATATATCGGTACATTTACCAGAAAGTCAACTTAAAAAGGCAATATCAAATATACTGTCAAATGCGGTCAACTACACAGAAACAGGAAAAAGCATAAAAGTTAGCTTGGATAAATCAAGGCTGATAATTCAAAATGATTGCGTTCCACTTTCTTCCAACGAACTGCAACATATTTTTGAGCCATTTTACAGACCGGATAGAGTGTACACCTCTGCAAATGGTGGAAACGGCTTAGGATTGTATATTGTAAAAACCATTTTAGACAAATTGGAGCTTCAATATCATTTCAAACCTATGCACTTTGGCAATGGTATGGAGTTTGTAATCTTTTTCTAAAAAACTCTGCCCTTTATTTTGGGGCAGAGTTTTTTGCGTTCAACATATACACAACATTGGCTTTATATGCTTTCAACATAAATAGGGTATTCTATTACACGAAAGGAGGAAATGACAATTATTCAGAATACATATTTAGGAGGTAAAAATGAAACAGAAAATTTTTGTAAGTATTCTAACACTTTTGCTTGCGGGAGGAACGTTAACGGGCTTTTCCGCGAAAAGTAACATATCTCAAAACGATGCTACAAATGGTAATGTACCACAGGTAATAAATGAGGCTATATTTCAGCAAAACGGCATAACGCAGCAAACGAGCTATGACGGTGGCGATACATGGAATGCAGCACCCGTTATTGAAATGCCCGAATTTTACAGTTATGACGAATTTGAGGAATGGATCAAAAACGAAACCGTTAATCTGCAAGAGCTTGTTGCTGCCGGGGAGATTAGCCAAAGTGAAGTGAATGCTATTATTGCCCAGTACGAAACAATTTTATCTGAAATCAAGGATGGCGTACAAATCAGCAAACGAACTTCCTATGAGGAAGAACAACTATATTTCAGTTTGCCAAACAATTCCGAAAGCGAGAGTTTTCAAACGGTTTTGTATGACGGTAACAGCTATCACAACTTTGGACCATATGACACAAAAGCAGAATTGTATGCAGCGTTGGAGAAATACACAAGCGAACAGGTTGAATTAGGAAACATGACCGAAAATGAAGTAAATACAATTCTTTCAAAGTACAAATAAGACTTAAATCTGCCGCACGACGGCAAAAGAAAAAAAGC
>USLW01000194.1 GCA_900555605.1 uncultured Clostridium sp.
CGGTCAACGGCCGTCCGCCGTACCAATACAAGTCAAAGCTCTGAAAAAACGGCAGGGCAGCCTGTGCGGTCTCCGGATCGTTTTCCTCCAGCTCTTTTGCATACTGCCGGTTCGTTTTGGCCTTTTGTATCAGAATCCGCTGTTTTCTGTTCAGAAGGATCAGCAGCGCAATAAACAGATAGCGAAAAGAGAAGCGAAACGCCCCCTCGTCACGGTAGCGGATCGCCAGCTCAAGGGCTTTGCGGTCCTGCTCCGCCAGGTCCGTCAGCTCCTCTGCAAAGCTATCGGACTCACCCTCCCGTCTGCGCTTTGTTTTGACAATCCGGGCTGTAATACGCACAAGAAGCAGAACAAGCAGTAAAATAACAATGACAAATACAATGAGAACAACCCCACGGACGCCGCTTCCCAAACCGGAAAGAACACCGTCCAAATGAAACAGCTTTGCAATTTGATTCAGCAGCCATTCCAAAAAATCGCCCACATACCCCAAAAGCTTTTTCAGCAGATTCAAAATTTTCTCAAGCAGCGGGTGATCCGCTGCCTGCGCTTCCTGAAATTCCGGCCCGGACAGGACATCCCGAATGATTTTCTCCGCTTGGCGCTGTCCGGCGGTTAAGACCGGCAAAGAGCATATGTTTATCAAACAGCCGCCCCTCCCCCATCTGCTTCCAGCATAGCCCTGAGCCGTACCAGAAAATCAATTTCCCCCTGCTCTGTCTGAAGACGGATATACAGAATGGTCGTAATTACAAATAGGACCGGTGCAAACAGCGCACCGAAGGCCTGTGCCGCGGCATATAAGATCCGGTTGAGCAGCGGGTCCTCTATGGGAATCAGCGCAGTCAGGCTAAGTACGGAGGGAATCGTCCAAGTGAACCAGGCGCCGAACAGGACCGGCCGGAATACCCTCCAGAAATGCCTTTTCGTAAGCCGCATGGAACGTTTGAATGCCTCGAAGCAGTTGACACGGTTGATCACCACCGCATGCGGAATAAAATAGGTCCGTATCATAACGTATATAACCGCACATAAAAGGCACAGCACAAACAGCAGTACAGCAGCCACGGGTACCCAGCTGCTGCGGGCTGCAAGGCCAACCCCTACCAGCAGAAAGGAAAAAAGCAGAAACACAATTGACAGCGCGAGGCTCAGCACCGTACTCAGTACAAAATTCCATAGAATCACCCAGCCGAACCGCTGAAGCCCCTGCTTCAGGCAGAAGCGCACCGGATAGGCTTTGTCCCATACGATTCTATGGTAAGTAAAATAAATAATTCCCAGGAGCAGCACATAATAAAACGTAGACATATACAAGCTCTGCAGCGCAGCGCCTCCGTATATCCGGAAAACGAAATCATATGTCAGCCCGTATTCCGCAGCCTCCAGCAATTCCTCCCAAAGCACCGAAGGACCAATGAGATAAGATATCAGAAAATTCACCGGGACATGAAATACTGCCGTAAATATCAGAAGGGTCTTCAAATGCTGCCGGTAGAATTCCACCCCGTAGTCGAGGTAATCTCCTGTCCGCATGTGTTTCTTTGCTAAATGCTCTCTCATCCGGCCGCACGCCTCCCATCAGGTCCGCCGATTTTCCCCAAGACCCGCTATCTGTTCAGATTATAAAAGCTCACTGCACACTTGTCAAATGTCCCGTATCCGTCAGCCCCGCAAAGGAGAGCTGGCGCATAGCTTCATAAGCTACCACAGCCACCGCGTTGCTCAAATTCAGAGAACGGAACTCCCGGTTCATCGGAATTCGGATACAATGGTCATAATGCGCCGCCAGCAGCTCCTCAGGCAGCCCTTTTGTTTCTTTACCGAAAACAAGATAATCTCCGTCGCGGTAGGTCACGTCGGTATGGCGTCTCGCGCCTTTTGTTGTACACAGGTAAAATGCCGCCTCCTGCGCGGCGGCCTGTATGACCTCCCGATAGCTGTCATAATAAAAAATCTCCACCATATGCCAATAATCCAGCCCAGCGCGCTTCAGATAACGATCCTCTACGGAAAAGCCCAAGGGCCGCACCAGATGAAGTCTGGCGCCGATGCCGGCGCAGGTTCGTGCGATATTCCCTGTATTCTGCGGAATCTCCGGTTCCACTAATACAATGTTCATCCCCATTTTATAAACATTCCTTTCATTTGCCGGCCCCGTGTCCGCGGCGCGCTTCGCACCGCCGCACTGCGTCCTATCGGATAAACAGCTTATTGAGCACGGGCTTTTTGATTTTGACCGCCCGGAACGGACAAAGCTCCTGACAGCAATAGCAGCGGATGCAGCGGGACAGGTCCGTTACTTTTGCGCCGCTTCCTTTTTTCAGCGCAATCACTTTTGCCGGGCAGCATTTTACACACTCGCCGCAGCTGCGGCACTTCCGCCCGGAAAATACAGGCTTCGGCCGGATCATTTTACTCAGCACATCGCCGAAAAATCCGTCTACAAAATGTATGCGCTGCATATCGTCATTATATTTCACCTTAAAATGAGGCGCACGGACCGCTTCCAGCGCAGGCCCGGCATACGGAATTTCCCGCCAATCCGACGGGCACAGTCCCCGCGCCGCCGCGCTGCGCAGAATCGGCACGCGCTGGTATGCCGCCTGAATGATCTGCAGCGCCATCATATCCGTATGAAACGGGTTATCCCCTGAGAGAAGGAGACCCAGACGGACCGGATCCCCTGCCGTAGGTCCATCCTTTTCCATACCCACAACGGCATCGATAATCTGCAGAGCAGGTTTGGCCGCCAGGCAGATATCAATGATACAGTTGGCAAAATCGTCGTAATTTGACATATTCAGGTGATATTCCGCTTTTTCCAGGCCGGCCACGCAGCCGAACATATTTTTCACGGCACCCGTATAAACCATCATGCCGTGGGTCTTGAGCTTTGCAAGATTAATCACGGTATCAGCCTCTGCCACCGGCGTAATCAGTTTGATTTTTTTCAGATACATGGCTTCCGGGTTTTCAACCTCTGTTTCGGAGATATCAAAATTCAGCCGTGCCCCCGCTTCTTCTGCGGCAGCTTCTATACCGCAGACCTTATAAAGGGATTTCAGAATTCCTTTTTCATATAATCCGCCCGGGCTTTCCGCAATCGTCACATCAGCGCCCTGCTCCGTACAGAGCTTGGCCACGGCCCAGACTATGGCCGGATGTGTGGTAGCGGCAGCTTCCGGTTTTCGTTTTGCCACCAGATTCGGTTTGATTACAACGCGCAGGCCCGGCCGCGCATAGCGTTCAATTCCGCCATGGGCGGCAAACAGCGCGCGGACACACGCCAACACCGTATTTTTGTCATAGTCTTCACATCTCTGCAAAAATACCATGCAATCGCTCCCCCAGCTCCCGCAGTGCCTTTCCTCTGTGGCTGATCTGATTTTTCAGTTCCGGATCCATCTCAGCCACTGTCATCTGATATGACTCGATGAACAGAATCGGGTCATAGCCGAAGCCATTTTTTCCCTTTGGTGCAAATGTGATTTTTCCCGGAAGCCGTCCTTCTGTTTTCAGAAGCACGCCCTGGTTTGTCACGGCAGCCATGCTGCAGACAAACTCCGCATCGCGCCGCGCCTCCGGAATCTGCGCCATGACGCGCAGCAGCTTCTCCGTATTCTGCGCATCGGAAGCGTTTTTGCAGCCCGGCTCCGATGCATAACGGGCAGAATAAACCCCCGGCGCACCGTTTAAGGCCCGGACAGCTAAACCGGAATCGTCTGCAATGACGGCAAAGGGTCGCCGGCGTCCGAATATGCCTATGACGGCAGGATACAGGGCTTCTGCTTTTAAGACTGCATTTTCCTCAAATGTGCTGCCGGTTTCTTCCGGCATCTCAAACGCGACCCCGTAGGCCTCGCTGAATTCTGCTGCGGAAATTACCTCCGCCTGCAGACCCTGCTGACGGAAAATTTCATCAAACTCCTTTAATTTATGGGCATTTCCCGTGGCGGCAATCACTGTCAGCATCATTTTTTCACCACTTTTCCTAAGATATAGCTCTCAGGTACAACGCCGATGGAACGGCTGTCTGAGCTGTGATTTCGATTATCTCCCATCACAAAGACATACCCCTCCGGCACGATGACATCCGTATAGCGTAAATCAATGGGCCTCTTTACATAATCCGGCGTCTCGTCCGGATTGACATACGCTTCTGTCAAAAGCGTTCCGTTTCGGTAAATGCCGTCCGCCTTTACCTCGATATGGTCGCCCGCTACGCCGATCACCCGTTTGATCCAGTATTTATTGGGATGCGCGATATGAAAAAACTTATATGAAATCAGATTATACTGAAAGGATTCTTTGATATCAGTCAAAAATGTCCTGTCCCGTATGGTTCCGTCCTCATTTTTGTTTGTACGGAAGGAGGAATCAAAAACAATGATATCGTTGTACTCCGGCTCTCCGAAAATATACGGCAGCCGGGAAATAAATACAATGTCCCCGCTCTGCAGCGTCTGCTGCATGGAATCGCCGGACACCTCGCTGGTCCGAATGATATAGGTATTGATCAGAATCGCGATAAACAATGCCAGCACAATGGTCATGATCCAGCTCAGCACATTTCTCAGCACCTTATTTTTAATCAAATATTTCTTATCCGGCTTCTTCTGCCCCGCCTCCGGCTCGGCATGAGAAACGGCGCCCTCCGGCTCGGCTGCTTCTGTTCCATCTGTCCCGTCTTCCTCCGGCACTGTCAGTTCTTCCGGCTGAGACGGCGCCTCTGCCTCCACAGGCAGTCCCGAAGCTGCGGAAGCCGCCGCGGGGTCTGCATTTCTGTCCGTCTCCTCTGCAGCAGGAGTAATTTCCCCATCCTCGGATGCGCTCTCCGCAGAAAGCAGCGGCACATCGGTTTCCCCGGCGGCATTCGGCCCGCTTGTCCGGGACGAAGCGTCCATATCTTCGATTCGATTCTCCTCCATGTATTCCAATACCTGCCTTTTCTTATTTTCAGGCGATTGCCGTTTTACCGCAGAGAACG
>USLW01000195.1 GCA_900555605.1 uncultured Clostridium sp.
TCCGCTGTTTTTTTACAGAAATATTAGGCACGGATGATATTTACGGTACCAGCAAAATCGAGATCGGCAGAAATTGGGCCCGCACGGCAGTACCCCCGCGGGCGCTCATGATCGGAGATACTACCCATGATTTCGCCGCGGCACAGGCCATGGAAATGGACTGTGTGCTTCTCACAGGCGGCCATCAGGACAAAAAGACGCTCAGCAGCTGCGGCTGCCCGGTTCTTGGACCGGACTGACAGGCAGGCCGGAACTTTCACACCGGAACTTTCTGTTTGGCATGAATAATTTGCCAGGATGAGGCAACACTATTGCTAAAGGACGCGGGACAAGGGTCGAACCCCGCCCTCATCCAGCCAAAAGAAAGGAATGGTTCAATACATGAAAAACTTTTTCAAAACAAAAGGCTATTATGTGATTATTGTCGCTTGCGTGATCGCAATCTGCGCAGCGGGTGTGGCAATTATCAACAAAAATGCCAACACCGCAAAGGATCCGACCTTAGCCTACCACACACCGTCGCCGAAACCCGCTTATAACCCAGGCGGCGCTACAAAAGCACCGGCAGGAACACCGCCCACCACTGGTTCGGGAATTGAAAACACGCCGTCCGGCACGGCCCCAACAAAGGATCCGGATTCCGATGTTTCAAAACCCGTAACACCTGCACCTTCTGACGGAACCCCGGCGCCGGTAAAAATGGAAGCCCCTGTCGCGGGAACCATTGTCACGGATTTTGCCGCTAAAAAGCTGGTTTATAACCAGACCCTCCAGGAATGGCGCACACACCCTGCCATTGATATCAAAGCCGAAGCAGGCGCTGAAATCAAGAGCGCATACAAGGGCACCGTCTCAAGCATCAAGAATGACCCGCGATACGGTTTGACCGTTATTATCGACCACGGCAGCAACCTGCAGACAGTTTACTGCGGCCTTGCGGCGGCCGCGGTTGAAAGCGGCGCAGCCGTAGAAACAGGCACTGTATTAGGAACCGTCGGCGCAGATATGTTCTGCGAAAAGGATCTCGGCGCACATCTGCATTTTGAAGTTATACTGGACGGCGCGGCAGTAGATCCGAATCAATATATCACATTTCAATGATTGTCTTCCTCTCCCTAATCAAATAAAAGATCCCTTTGCGGGATCTTCTACATAAATAGGATGCCCTGCGGCAAGTCCGCTGCTTTGCAAAAATTTTCATTCTTACAGGAACGTTCTCTTCCGCTCCGCCCATGATCTCCCAGGGCTTACGCATGATCTCCAAAGGGCAGTTGCATTTCTCCCGTCAAATCCGTTACAATAGAGGCCGAAACGATCCTTTGTACGCATAGGGAGGCGACTTTGTCATGTATCAGATTCTTTTATCCGGATCGGATCCGTCCTATCAGGCGGAGCTGTCTGCCTTTCTGTCCTCTAAAAATACGGTGCATCTTACCGGGATTTTCGGAACCCTTCAGGAAGCGCTGCACAGTCTGGAGAGCAGCGGTGCAAATGTGCTGATTGCAGATATTTCTGAAGATCCCGCCTCATCTGATCAAGCAATTCACCAAATGCCTCCCCGCACTGCAGCAGGCGGGCCCCTTGTCACAATTTTGATTTCTGATAAGCCGCAGGCCGAAAGTCAGGCCGCTGCCGACTATTTCATGCGCAAACCCATGGATTTTGCGGATCTGTATGAGCGGATCCAAATGCTTTATCAGCATAAAATACAGGAGCAAATGCAGCAGCAGAATGTCCCGCCCATCCCCCCGCAATACCGAAGTCCTGAGGCATTTCTTACACGGATTCTGCTGCAGCTTGGTTTTTCACCGCGAAATAACGGATATTTCTATCTCCGGGAAGCGGTTTTGTCTGTCTACCGAGACCCGGAGCAGCTGGACCTGGTTACAAAGCTTTTATATACGGGGATTGCCGGAAAATATCAGGTCAGTAAAGAAAATGTGGAAAAATCAATTCGCCAGGCCGTAGGTGCGGTATGGGAACGATCCGCAGGAAAAACAATTATTTTATTGGAAAAGCCGTTTACTTATCAGGAAAAAAGGCCGGAAAACACACAGCTTATCAAGATGCTGTTTTCTATCTTGAAAAATAATTCAAATTATTTCGAACATTAAATTCTATATATATGTTTTTATTGACTTCTTATACAATATATAGTATGATCTCATTCAGAAAATTTATTTGGAGGGGATCAAATTTGATAACAGCAGAACAATCAATTGATACGGACTGCGCCGACTCCGCAGCATATATTCTGTCAGCCGCAGAGCAGGATCCTAAAATGAAACCGATCAGCAACCTATTATATCGGGTTGGAATCCCGACACGCATGTCCGGCTTTTACTATTTGCGGGATGCGATTTCACTCGCATGGGATGCCCTCGAAATCCGTCCGGGAGTGACCGCGAAAATCTATAATCAAATTGCCGAAAAGTATACGATAACAGTTCGCCAGGTGGAACGCGCCATCAGAAGTGCAATTGATGCTGCCTGCACCCGAAAAAATAAAACCGCGATTCTAAAAAATATTTTAGGATTCCATGTTGATGCGGATAATTACAATTTAACAAATTTAGAATTTATCGCCTTAGCAGCAGATACGCTGCGAATCAATTACCGGTATATTTCATAAATATTCCCCGGGAAATAAAAAAACTCCTCATATTGTTGTAAAATAACAGCAGGAACGAATGTTCTGACAAAAGAGAAAACAACAATTTGTTGGGAGGTTGTTACTATGCGATTTCAGTCGCTTACACATGCAAATCATATTCAGAGCTGCTGTACAATAACCGCAGAAACGGTTTCTATCTGCTGCTCCTGCCTGTATCAGGGCATTCCATTAATCGACGGCAGAATTCTATGCAAAAGTCAGGGGCCTGTTTTTCCTGCGGAGCAGTGTTCCCGCTATCATAAAGCCGATGTATTTACGGCGCAGATCAACAGTCAAATTTATGGTATAAAATGTAAAAACTGCGTGAATTTTATTTGTATAAATCCCGGAATAAAATCTAAAAAAACAGCTCATAATAAAAAAAATAGCCTCCGGGGCATTTGCGGTAAATCCTTCCGTATGATTACAAACCCGGAAACAGTGCCCCAAGATGCGGCATTGTGCGGACAAGTTTCAATGTAGTTTTTTACCATATAAGATACATACAATCCACTTTGTACCATAAAATTCCACAAAAAAACGGGTACAACGAAAAAAGTTATCCACAGTATCCACAGAGTTATCCACAGCCTGCTTGTCTGATTAATTTGTTATCCATCATATATTCCATATTTTATCCACAGGCCTCACAGAAACATATGCACAGTTTCCACAAGTCTTTGGTATGGACTCTTCCACACAATTTTACATTTACTTACAGCTTGTGCGCGCTCATTCATGTCAATTCAGACAGCGCTGCTTCCATTTGCAACGGAAAGTAAACGGTATTCCCGCGGCGTTACGCCCTTGTATCGCTTAAATGTCCTTGAAAAATAGCTCATATCACAAAAACCGCTTGCAATGGCCGCCTCAGTAACCGACAACTTTTCATACGTCATGGTGTGACAGGCGTTCTCAATTCGGGTAAGATTTATATAATCGATCGGTGTACGGCCAGTGAACTCTTTGAACAGGCGGCAGAGGTATTTTTCATTAAATCCTGCCCGCGCAGCCAGCTGCTTAAGCGTCAGATGCTCGCTGTAATTCTCTTCTATCCAATCTATCAGGTCGGTAATGACTCCCCAGCCTCCGCCGGAATGCGGCCCCTTCTTTTCGGAAACAATATATCCGCCGCTGTAAAATCCGTAAAATAGGCAGAACATAAGACCATATGCCGCCAGCTCATAATATTTTTCTTCCCCGCGTATGGTTGTGAACAGTGACTTCGCCGTTTCATACAGTTCGCCAGCGCTTTCGTTTATATGACATTTTACCGCAACGTCTCCGTTTATCACCGGCAGAATAAAATCTCCTGCTGTGTCAGACGTTCGTTTATGCAGCATTCCGAGATCGCATACTATACACTCATATACGCAGCTGTCCGGAGGAGCGCTGCGGTGCAATGTGCCGCAATTTACAGATATAACATCCCCTGCGCACAGGCCATATTCCGTGTTATCCAGAAACAGCTTCAGACGTCCGCTTACCACGCGGATAAGCTCAAATTCCCTGTGCCAGTGCAGAGGCATTTCATACTGCGGATGCCGGATATCAACATGGTAATATTGTATCGGAAATCGGTCTGTGCCGTGCTGTTTTTTCTCATTGTAGTCCTGATATTTCATGACAATCCTCTCTTACAGGGCATGTATCCGGAATGGAGGCAGGGAAAAGTAACTTTTGTCATAGTTTTATCCGATATTACACAAGTAATATATATTATATCATACTATAATTCAACTATAAAAGCAACCGGCCGGCACAGAAAGGAAGATCTGCATGATAGTAAAATAATACATAAAAAACTTTGAAAAACTGGGATTCGGTATGTTCGTTCATTTCGGACTGTACAGCGTTCTTGGCAAGGGAGCCGTGGGCAAAGTATATTCACAATATACCGGATGCTGCGTACGAGCCGCTTGCACAGCGCTTCGCTCCCGACCGCGACTGGGCCGAGAAACTTGTAAAGACCGCCAAGGACGCAGGCCGCCGATACATAACCCTTGTTACGGGTCACCATGATGGATTTTCACTTTACGATACGCGGGGATGGGCGGAAATGTTACCGTACATACCGTGTCGTTTGCATACGGCAGCAATTCATAGTTAAGATCGCCAAAATAGAAACGGAGGAAAAATGATGTCAGAGTCAAGACTGATCGGAGAATATCCGGTCATAGGAATAAGACCGGCGATAGACGGACGCCGGGGTGCGCTTAAAGTGCGCGAATCGCTTGAGGAGCAGACCATGAACATGGCAAAAAGCGCAGCCGCACTTTTTGAACAAAACATAAGGTATCCTAACGGCACTCCGGTAAAAACGGTTATAGC
>USLW01000196.1 GCA_900555605.1 uncultured Clostridium sp.
CGCGGCGGCGCGGCGGACAAGGAGAGCGCCGCCCGTTTTTTTTGCAGGGAAAAACCAAAGCGGGGCCGCTCCCTGCAAAATTTTTATTTGCCCCGCAGCCCGCGGCGGCGGTGCCGCTAAATTTTACAATGCCCCTTGATTTCCTAATAAGAATGCTGTACAATATAGCGAACTTGGCGACAAGGGAGTCGCAAATCCTAATGGTGACATGAGGATTTGCGGCTCTTTTTTTTTGCTGGTCCAGGTCCATAGGAGGGATAATATGACGGCTTATTTGGTACTTGAAGATGGCAGTATTTTTCCGGGAGAGCATTTTGGCGCCGAGAGAGATGTGTTTTGTGAAATTGTTTTTAATACTTCCATGACGGGGTATTTGGAGATCATCACGGATCCGTCGTATGCAGGGCAGGGTATTGTAATGACTTACCCGCTGATCGGAAATTACGGGGTCAATCCAGAGGATGCGGAAAATGACCGGCCGATGGCAGAATGCCTGATCATTCATGAGTTGTCGGAAATTGCTTCTAATTACAGAAGCAAAGAGACGCTGGCACACTATATGGAGCGGTACGGCATGCCTGGAATCCAGGGAATCAATACGCGGCAGCTGACGATTCTGCTGCGGAACCATGGAACAATGAACGGTCTGCTGACTACTAATCCGGACAATCTTCAAACAACGCGATTGCCAGATCTTATAAAAAGGATTCAGGCTTACGACGGGCCGGGGACTGCACTCCGGAGGCTGGACGAGCGGGCGGCCGGCATACGAAGCAAGCAGAACGACTATCGAAAATCGGCCGGGCCGCAAATAGCGCTGATCGATTTCGGCGCTAAAAAGAATATCGGTAAAATGCTGGAGCAGCATGGATGCACTGTTACGGTGTTCGGGCATCATCTGCGGGCAGAAGCAATTCTGGAATCAGTGCCGTCCTTTGACGGCATCCTGCTGTCAAACGGACCGGGGGATCCCAAGCGGTACCGGGAGGCAATTGCAGCGGCGGAAAAGCTTATGCAGCATGATATCCCAATATTTGGAATTTGTTTAGGCCACCAAATCCTGGCGCTGGCAGCCGGCGGCAATACGGCAAAGCTCAAATACGGACACAGAGGCGCAAATCATCCGGTAAAGGATTTGGAAACCGGCAGAATATATATTACTTCACAAAATCACGGGTACATGGTGGACGGAAGTTCACTGGATCCGCGTACCGCCGTGGTCAGCCATATCAATGTCAACGACGGCACGGTGGAAGGAATCCGCTATTTGGGTAAAATGATTTTTTCGGTCCAGTACCATCCTGAGGCCTGTGCAGGACCGCTGGATTCTGTCTATTTATTTGATACATTTTTAAACAATATACAGCGGTACATGGAACAAAAGAGAGGCGGTGCGGCCATATGAGCAAAAGAACGGATATCAAAAGCGTTTTGGTGGTAGGATCCGGTCCGATTATTATCGGGCAGGCAGCGGAATTTGATTATGCAGGGACACAGGCCTGTAGAGCGCTGACAGAAGAAGGCATTTATACCATCCTGGTAAATTCGAATCCTGCCACGATCATGACGGATACCAATATCGCGGATAAAGTATATATTGAGCCCCTAACGCCAAATGTGCTGAAGGAAATCGTCCGGGTTGAAAAACCAGATGGAATTTTACCCACGCTCGGCGGGCAGACCGGTCTCAATCTCGTCATGGAACTGGAAGAAAGCGGTTTTCTGCGGCAGCAGGGAGTAGCGCTGATCGGAACTACGGGAGAGACGATTAAAAAGGCCGAGGACCGTCAGACCTTTAAAGATACAATGGAAAAAATCGGAGAACCGTGCATTGAGAGCTGTGTGGTTTCCGGGATTGAGGCCGCGCTGCTGTTTGCGGAAGAAAGCGGATCCCCGGTGATTGTACGGCCAGCCTATACGCTGGGCGGAACCGGAGGCGGAATTGCACGCTGTGCTGCGGAGCTGGAGACAATCGCGGAAAATGGACTGCGTGCCAGCCGGGTTCATCAGATTTTAGTGGAAAGATGTATTGCGGGCTGGAAGGAAATCGAATATGAATGTCTCAGGGATCATGCCGGAAATGTCATTACGGTGTGCAGCATGGAAAATTTTGATCCGGTGGGGGTACATACGGGAGACAGCATTGTAGTGGCCCCCGTACAGACCCTGGCGGACAAGGAATATCAGATGCTGCGCAGCAGTGCACTGCGGATCGTAGAAGCGCTGGGGATTACGGGGGGCTGCAATGTTCAGTTTGCATTGGATCCGGACAGTGCCGCATATGCGGTCATAGAGGTCAATCCGCGTGTGAGCCGGTCTTCTGCGCTGGCGTCTAAGGCAACCGGATATCCGATTGCAAAAGTTGCCGCAAAGATCGCCTTAGGATATTGTCTAAATGAAATTAAAAACGCCGTAACCCAGACGACCTATGCATCATTTGAGCCGGCACTTGACTATATTGCCGTTAAAATCCCCAAATGGCCCTTTGACAAATTTATGACTGCCGCCAGAACCCTTGGAACCCAAATGAAAGCAACAGGAGAGGTCATGGCCATTGCAGCCACGTTTGAAAGCGGTCTCATGAAAGCGGTCCGGTCTCTTGAACAGAACTTAGACAGCCTGGATGTTCCTTGGGCGCAGCTGAAGGAAGCCTCGAACGAAGCGATTGAAGCTATGCTGGACACCATAGATGATCACAGGCTGTTTACCATTGCAGAAGCCTTCCGCCGGAACATCTCTCTTGAAAGGATCCATCAGATTACCAGGATTGACAGATGGTTCCTTCAAAAAATTCAGAATATTGTGGGAATGGAGCGCAGTCTGACAGAGGCAGAATCTGATGGATTGACCCAGAGGCTGCTTTCAGATGCGAAATATATGGGGTTTACAGATAAACGGATCGCAAGCTATACCGGTATATCGGAACATGAAATCCGGGCTATGCGAGGCTGCTGTAATATGCAGCCGGAATTTCGCATGGTTGATACGTGCGCAGCGGAATTTTCCGCTGTGACTCCGTATTTTTATTCTGCGTATCAGCGCTGCCTTTCATTCCAGACGCGGCCGGAACAACTGCCGGAAAACGGCGGCACCTGCTGCGACCCGCAATCGAAGCGTGTTTTGGTGCTCGGGTCCGGCCCGATCCGGATCGGACAGGGAATTGAATTCGACTATTGCTCCGTTCACGCGGTTTGGGCCCTGAAAAAGTACGGCTATGAGACAATCATCATCAATAATAATCCGGAGACGGTCAGCACGGATTTTGATATTGCCGACAGGCTCTATTTTGAACCGTTAACGCCAGAGGACGTACGGAACGTAGCGGAGCGGGAAAAGCCATGCGGCGCAATCGTACAATTTGGCGGACAAACAGCGATTCAGCTGGCAGAAGCGCTTGTGCAGATGGGCGTGCCGATTTTGGGAACTTCAGTAGAAAATATCAATAATGCAGAGGACCGCGCGTGTTTTGACCACATGCTGGAAGCGTGCGGGATCCGGCGTCCGTCGGGATATCTTGTTTTTGCGCCGGAGGAAGCGGTCTTTGCGGCAAATTCTTTAGGGTATCCTGTTCTGGTCCGTCCCTCCTATGTTTTGGGGGGGCAGGGCATGGAAATTGCAAACACGGATTCCGATATACTGGAGTATATGTCCATTATAACAAAGGTGCTGCAGGAGCATCCAATTTTAGTAGATAAATATATTGAAGGAAAGGAAGTGGAGGTGGATGCTGTCTGTGATGGGACAGACATTCTGATTCCCGGTATCATGGAGCATCAGGAACGGGCCGGTGTCCATTCCGGAGACAGTATTTCCGTATATCCGCCGCAGACAATTTCACCGCAGGTCAAAGAGAAGATCTTGACATATACAAAAGCACTTTCCTGCAGGCTGTGCGTAAAAGGGCTGATCAATATCCAATTTATCGTACAGGGGGAGGATGTATATATTATTGAAGCCAATCCGCGTTCCAGCCGTACGGTGCCGTATATCAGCAAGGTGACGGGACTACCGATTGTGGAGATTGCGGTGCGCTGTGTCCTTGGAGAAAAGCTCCGGAATATGGAATATGGGATAGGCCTATACCCGGAGGCAGCATCTATCGCAGTAAAAATGCCGGTATTTTCTTTTGAAAAAATTACTGGCGCCGATATCGCATTAGGTCCTGAAATGAAATCCACGGGAGAGGTTTTGGGGGTGGCGGAGACGTATCCGGAAGCACTGCGCAAGGCTTTTGAAGGTGCCGGTATAAAGATATTCGGGGAAAACAGAAAGCAATATGCTGCAATTTCCGTCCGGAACAGAGATAAGCGAGAGGTTTTGCCGCTGGCGGAAGAATTGGCGCGTTTGGGATACGGTTTATATGCAACGGCAGGAACTTGGCAGGTTCTGCGGGACCATGGAATATCCGCAGAACTTGCACCGAAATTGTCGCCTGAAACAGAAAACGACAGAGCCGCTTTTGTTTCGGTGCATGGCAAAAATATGATAGAGCTTATTGGCGAGGGTAGACTGTCTCTGGTAATTAACACGCCGACACATGGGCGCAGGGAGACAAGTGACGGATTTAAAATCAGACGTGCGGCTGTAGAGCACGGAATTCCTTGTATGACCTCATTGGACACTGCCGCCGCATTGCTGGCAGCGGTACGCCAAGCGCAGCCGCTGCATATTTCGGCCATGCAGCGGCCAAACACCAAAAAATAGCCTGACAGAACGATGCAACAGGAAAATGTGACAGAGTAATGCAACAGGAAAATGCGATAGAGTAATGTGACAGGACAATGTGATAGAATAGGGAACCGTAGGAGATCAGAGAATCTCATACAGCAGCAGTCCGGCAGCACCGCAGAGCAGGATCAGCAGAATCGGGTTCAGCTTTGTCTTTCGAACCAGCAGGAGGACAATCAGAAAAATTCCTGCTGCCGGCAGACTGCAGGGCAGCACACAGCCGGCAATCCGGGTACTGCCG